>CAZGMH010000088.1:0-9035 GCA_964526765.1 uncultured Eubacterium sp. | reverse complement strand
GTGGTTAAATCAGAACGCTGTAAAAGCTGTGGTTACTGCATCAAGTTTTGTCCGAAGGGTGTATTGGAGATTGGACACGAAGTAAACTCTAAGGGCTACGAGTATGTGGTACCGGCAAACATGGATGCTTGTATCGCCTGTTGTATGTGCGGACGTATCTGTCCGGACGGTGCGATAGAGATCTACAAATAAGGAGGTTGAAAGATTATGGCAAGAGTATTAATGAAAGGCTGCGAGGCAATTGCTGAAGCGGCAGTAAGAGCCGGCTGTAGATTTTTCGCCGGATACCCTATCACACCGCAGAATGAAATCCCGGAATATTTTGCAAGGAGACTTCCGGAGGTCGGCGGCAATTTTGTACAGGGCGAATCTGAAGTGGCATCCGTAAATATGGTATATGGCGCGGTAGCTGCAGGAGAGAGGGGAATGACATCTTCCTCCAGCCCGGGAATCGCATTAAAGAGCGAAGGAATTTCTTATTGTGCGGCGGCGCGTATGCCGTTGGTGTATGCAAACATTTCACGCGGGGGCCCGGGCGTAGGCGCTATCCAGCCGGCGCAGCAGGATTATTTCCAGGCGACAAAAGCATCCGGCAACGGAGGTTTCCAGATGCGTGTATTTGCTCCTTCCACCGTACAGGAAGCAGTAGATATGACATACAATGCGTTTGATTATGCAGAACAGGATATGAACCCGGTTCTGATTCTTGCAGACGGCGTTATCGGCACAATGATGGAGCCGGTAGAGCTTCCGGAAATGAAATCCGATGAAGAGCTGGCCGCGATTAAAGAGAACAAGAAAAAATGGGCTTGTATTGGCCATAAACTTGATTATGCAAACCGTTCCTGGATTCAGCCGGGACAGTGGGATACTGTAAAGATGCAGAAGTGGAACGAGGCGGCTGCAGCTATGTATGAATCATGGACGCCCGAAGTAGAGCTTTATCAGGTAGAGGATGCGGAAGTAGTGATCGCAGCTTATGGCATTTCTGCACGTATCTCAAAATCCGTTGTGGATATTATGCGCGCAGAGGGTAAAAAAGTTGGCCTGATCCGTGCGATTACGGTCAGCCCGTTCCCATACGATGCATTTGATAAGATTAATTATGATATCTGCAAAACCGTTTTAGACGTTGAGATGTCCATTCCGGCACAGTTTATCGCGGATGTAGACCGCGGTATCCATCACCGCGCAGAAATTGAGACATGTCTGTGCTCCGGCGGAAATATCATGAGCCGTGAAGCGGTTATCGAAGCTGTAAATAAAATTTTGGATAAATAGGGAGGGGAAGAACATGGATGAAATGAAATGTATATATTCAAGAACAAAGACAATCCAGGAAGATAAAGTTTCCGGTTTCTGCCCTGGCTGTATGCACAGCACAGTTATAAAATTGATTGGTGAAGTTATTGAGGAAATGGGGCTTATAGACAAAGCGGTATGTATTACCGGTATCGGATGCTGCGGACTTCATATGGATTATATCGCATATGATACGATCACATCGCCTCACGGCCGCGCCTGTGCAGTCGCAACAGGTATGAAGAGAAGCAATCCGGACGGTCTTTATTTTACATATCAGGGCGACGGTGATTTCGCTTCCATCGGTCTTGCAGAATCGGTATCTGCGGCAAACCGCGGTGAAAATATTACCGTTATCTTCATCAACAATGGTATCTATGGCATGACGGGCGGACAGATGGCCCCGACTACCCTGATTGGCATGAAAGCTACCACTGCCCCGAAAGGGCGTATTGCAGAGGAGCATGGTTATCCGATGCATATGTGTGAAATCTTAAATCAGCTTACCGCCCCGGCTTATCTGGAGAGAACAAGCTGCAACACGCCGCAGAATGTCATTAAGACAAAACGCGCCATCAAAAAAGCGTTCCAGAACCAGATTGACGGCAAAGGTTTCTCTATGGTAGAAATCGTTACAAGCTGTCCGACAAACTGGGGGCTTGATCCGCTGGATGCATTGGATTTCATCGAGCAGAAGATGCTTCCGGAATTCCCGCTGGGCGTAGTAAGAGATAGATAGGAGGAAGAAAATATGGAAACAAATTTATGTGTTGCCGGATTCGGCGGACAGGGCGTTATGACACTCGGAAAATTCCTTGCAACCGCAACCTGTGATTCTACAGATAAAAACGTTACTTTCTTCCCATCATACGGCGCTGAGCAGCGTGGTGGTACGGCAAACTGTTTCGTCGTTATTTCCGACGGACTGGTAGGAGCGCCTTTGGGTGACGTTATGGATGATTTAATCGTTATGAACGGTCCTTCCCTGGCAAAATTCCTGCCGACTTTAAAACAGGGCGGTACTTTGTTCATCAACAGTTCCATCGTTGATGAGAATGAAGTAAAGAGAGACGACGTTAAGGTTGTAAAGGCTCCGGTTACAGAACTTGCGTTGGAAATGGGAAATGCAAAAGTATTGAATGTAATCATGCTGGGCGTATATGTAGGCTATACAGAAGTAGTTTCTCCGGAAGTAGTATGGGGAACAATCGAGCATAAGCTTGCCAAAAAGGCAAAATTACTCCCGTTAAATAAAGCTGCATTTGAGAAAGGCCTGGAAATCGGACGTTCTCAGAAATAAGGCTTTTACCTAAAAAGAATAAAAAAGTGTTAAAAAGGGACTGTGTTGCTGCACAGTCCCTTTTTATGCGCAGGGGCGCGTAAGGAGTTTAGCTGCTGAAGCAGCACGCGCCCCGCGCGGGCGAGCAGGGTCGGTGAACCTCCCCTACTCGATTGAACACAGGGCGGCAAGGAAATTCAGCGGCAAAGCCGCTGCCGCCCTTGCGCAGGCGGACAGGACCGATCACTTTCCCCTGTCCGATTTCAAAAAAAGGATAATAAAAATTCCGTTTTTCTTTAGCAAAAGAGGATTTTTTATAAAAATTTTATGTTCATATTCCGGAATGGTCTGGGAATACAGGGGAAATAATGATATAATGAACCCAATATAAAATAAATTCATGAGAGGAAGCCCAGATGGAAAAAATCTATTTTAAAATGAAACATTCCGGAATACTCGGTATTATCGCGGGCGCATGCGCCATGATAATCGGTATTCTGGTATTGGTATCCGGCATTATTTTGTTGAAAAATAAATCTGAAATTTTATTTTAGCAGCGGAAGCGCGAGGTCAGTGTTCAGGTGAAAGCAGACGCTGGCTTTTCATGTCATATTCCTGCGAAACAAAAGCCTTGCGGGCAGTGATGCGCACGGATGCATAAGGTTATTTATTGCAGCGCAGTATACATCCGGCGCAAAACAATGCCTGATTTTTTTGCGCATAAATACCTGATTTTTTTGTGCATAAATACTTGACATTTATTTTTTCCTGCCGTAAAATTGTTTGATGTCGGACAGTTTGACAGTAAACATTTTGCATGGATATGGAGGAAAACATGGACAACAAAGTAATCGGGTGCGAAATCCGCGTTTTATCGAACCTGATTCACAGATGGGTTGAGAACTCCCCGAATAAGAAAAAGATAGATCGGGTGACAGGTTCGAACGCATGGATCATCGATTATATTGCGGCACAAAATGAGAAAGGAACGGACGTATTTCAGCGTGATTTTGAGCAGCAGTTTGGAATTACCCGTTCCACAGCGTCGAAAGTGGTGAATCTGATGGTTCAGAAGGAACTGATAGAGCGTCAGGGCGTGCCGGGGGATGCAAGGCTGAAAAAATTAGTATTGACCGCAAAAGCCCGTGAGGTCCATCAATTGATGATGGAGGAATTTGTCATGATTGAAAGAACCCTGTCCAGCGGTTTTTCAGAAGAAGAATTGGAACGGTTCTTTGATTATCTTCATAGAATGCAAAATAATATAAAAGTGAAGGAGGAAAAACATATATGATGGCGATGGTTAAAAAGCTGATAAAATCATTGCGTGAGTACAAAAAAGATACGTTGCTGACGCCGGTTTTTGTCATCATAGAAGTCATACTGGAAATTTTGATCCCGTATGTTATGGCGCGGCTGATCGACAACGGTATCGAAGCAGGAAATATGCCGGTTATTTTAAAACTGGGACTGCTTTTGCTTGTCTGCGCCTTCGTCTCGCTGGCATTTGGCGTACTGGCAGGGAAAACTGCGGCGGTTGCGTCGGCAGGCCTGGCAAAAAATCTGAGGAGGGATATGTATGAAAAAGTGCAGCAGTATTCTTTCTCAAATATAGACAAATTTTCAACTGCCAGTATCGTCACACGTCTTACAACAGATGTAACAAATATTCAGAATGCATTTCAAATGGTGATCCGGACTGCTATCCGCTGCCCGGTTATGCTGATTGTTGCGCTGGTCATTTCCTTTTCGATAAACAGCAGGCTGGCATCTGTCTTTCTGGTTGTTATACCGATCCTGGCGTTTGTGCTGGCGTTTTTAAGCATTCGCGTACATCCGATTTTCAAACGCGTATTTAAGACTTATGATAAGCTCAATATGGTGGTGCAGGAGAACCTTAGAGGAATAAGGGTGGTAAAATCTTTTATACGTGAAAACCATGAAAATGAAAAGTTTGGAAAAATATCAAAGAGTATTTATGACGATTTCACAAAGGCAGAAAAGACCATCACGCTCAATATGCCGGCGATGATGTCCGCGGTATATGTCTGTATCCTGCTGTTCGCATGGCTCGGCGCAAAGGCGATTGTTCTCAGCGGAAATAACGGAGGGATTGCCGGCGGACTGACGACCGGGGAGCTGATGAGCATGTTTACGTATGCAATGCAGATCCTTATGAGCCTGATGATGATTTCGATGATTTTTGTTATGGTGATCATGTCTGTTGCATCAGGAAACCGTATTGTAGAGATTCTGGAGGAGGAAAGCGATATCCGCAACAGGGAAAATCCTGTTATGGAAGTAAAAGACGGGACGATTTCTTTTGAAAATGTGTCTTTCCGCTATTCTAAGGAGGCTGACCGGGACGTATTGTCCGATATTAACCTGGAGATCGAGTCCGGAGAAAGAGTCGGCGTTATTGGCGCTACAGGTACTGCAAAATCCAGTCTGGTGCAGTTGATCCCCCGTCTGTATGATGTGACGTCCGGATGCGTCAAAGTCGGCGGGGTAGATGTGCGCGATTATGACATTGAAGTATTGCGGGATTCAGTTGCGATGGTATTGCAGAAAAATATCCTGTTTTCCGGCACGATCAAAGAGAATCTGCGTTGGGGGAATGAAAATGCTACGGAAGAAGAGATCATACGCGCCTGCAAGATTGCACAGGCAGATGAGTTTATCGATAATTTCCCGGATAAGTACGATACTTATATTGAACAGGGCGGTACGAATGTGTCTGGCGGACAGAGACAGCGTCTGTGTATTGCCCGGGCTTTGCTGAAGCATCCTAAAATTTTGATTTTGGATGATTCTACGAGCGCTGTAGATACAAAGACCGACTTGCTGATCCGAAAGGGATTTGCAGAAGATATTCCGGATACGACAAAGTTTATTATCACGCAAAGGATATCCTCGATTGATGACGCGGATAAAATTATCGTAATGGATGACGGTAAAGTGGTTGCAGTCGGGAATCATGAAGGATTATTAAAGACATGTACAATTTACCGCGAGACATTTGAATCACAGCAGAAAGGCGGTGGTCTTGATGAATAGAAAAGGTGGAGCAAAGGATGCAAAAGCCACGGTAAAACGGCTTTTCCACTATTTAGGCAGATATAAAGTCCGCCTGGTACTGGTTTTTATATGTATCGTCGTTTCGGCTATTTCAACGGCCATGTCCAGCCTGTTTATACAGTCGCTGATTGATGATTATATAACGCCCCTGCTGACACAGGAAGTTCCTGATTTTTCCGGATTGATCCAATATATGCTGAAAATGGTGATGATTTTTGCCTGCGGTGTGTTCTGCGCATTCCTTTATAACAGGCTGATGGTCATTGTGGCGCAGGGAACATTGAAAAAGATACGTGACGATATGTTTGAGCATATGCAGAAACTGCCGATCCGTTACTTTGACACCCATACACATGGCGATATTATGAGCCATTATACGAACGATACAGATACGCTTCGCCAGATGATTTCGCAGAGCTTACCGCAGCTTGTAAATTCTGCGATTACGATTGCAGCGGTATTTGTTTCCATGCTGACCGTCAGCATATGGCTGACGCTGATAGTAATAGCTTTTGTGTTTGTCATTCTTATTGTTATTAAGAAGGTTGCCGGCGGAAGCGCAAAATTTTTTATAAGGCAGCAAAATTCCCTTGGCGACGTAAACGGTTATATCGAGGAAATGATCCACGGTTTAAAAGTAATAAAGGTTTTTAACCACGAACAAAAAGCGGTTGAGGCGTTCGATAAAAAAAATGAGGATCTGTTTGAAAATGCTTCAAAGGCAAATATTTACGCGAATGTCCTGATGCCGATCATGAATAACCTTGGCTTCATTCTGTATGTAGTCATTGCCGTCGTGGGAGGCGCGCTCGGTATCGCAGGAGTGATAAATATCAGCCTGACGGGAATTGGCGTATTGTCGCTCGGCGCAATTGCCTCTTTCCTGCAATTATCCAGAAGTTTTATCAACCCGTTTGCGCAGGTTTCACAGCAGTTAAACTTTGTTGTAATGGCGCTTGCCGGGGCAGAGCGTATTTTTGAATTGCTGGACGAGGAAGTGGAAGCAGACGAGGGCGACGTCACAATGGTCCGCGTAAGATTTGAAAACGGCAAGATGGTTGAATGCCCGGAGCGCACAAAACACTGGGCATGGAAAGTCCCGCAGGCAGACGGAACCTTTGAACTTGTTGAAATGAAAGGCCATGTAGAATTTCATAATGTAGATTTCGGTTATGTGCCGGAGAAAACGGTTCTTCATGATATTACGCTATACGCGCAGCCGGGTCAGAAAGTTGCCTTTGTCGGCGCTACCGGAGCCGGGAAGACGACGATCACAAACCTGATTAACCGTTTTTATGATATCCAGAAAGGTTCTATCACATATGACGGCATTGATATTGGGAGGATTGCAAAATCATCCCTGAGACGTTCTATGGGCGTTGTACTCCAGGATGTCAACCTGTTTACAGGTACAGTTATGGAAAATATCCGGTACGGGAAACTGGATGCCACTGATGAGGACTGTATTGCGGCGGCGAAGCTGGCAAATGCCGACGGATTTATCCGAATGCTGCCTCATGGTTATAATACGGTTCTGGAAGGCGATGGAAGCGGACTCTCCCAGGGACAGCGCCAGTTGATTTCAATTGCCCGCGCAGCGGTGGCGGACCCGCCGGTTATGATTCTGGATGAGGCGACGTCCTCTATCGATACCCGTACGGAGGTCATTGTCCAGCGCGGTATGGATGCGCTGATGAAGGGACGTACAGTATTCGTGATTGCCCACAGGCTTTCCACGATCATGAACTCGGATGTAATCATGGTACTTGAGTATGGTAATATTATTGAACGCGGAAATCATGACGCCCTGATTGCGGAAAAAGGAAAATACTATCAATTATATACAGGCGTTTTCGAACTGGAATAGAAAAATGGGAAAAAGGAACATTTGGGAACCGGCGGTTTAACCAGTCCTCGAATGTTCCTTTTTCTTTCCTGAATTTTTCGTTTTTTTGTATTTCTCTTTTTCCCGAAGCTATAGCAAACGACAAAAATATTTGCCGTTTGCTATAGTCCCTCCGGGGGATGCGCACGATTTTTGCAAGGAAGATTCTGTGCAAATGCACAGCAAAAATCGGCGCTGGTAACGTCATAAAGAAAGAATTTATGACGTTACCTATAAATAATTCCATAATATCCTTCCGGCAGGAAATGGCGATTATTCATATTCTGAATGAATATCATCATCGTCATCGGAATCTGCCAGAAATTCTCTGGAAGTGACCTTGTTTCGGATACGCTCTTTTTCCACCGCTTCCGATATAAGTTCCTTTACATTTTCGGAATCTTTTACATTTATAATATCGAAACACTTGAGGTCCTTATCGGTGCTGTCGATATGTATGGTTCCGAGACCAAATATTTTTTGAATCAGTGTCCGTGAAAGACTGATGTTCAAAATGCGGTATAAGCGGACATCATATTGTCTTGTCGTAAATAATCCCTGTTCCACGAAAAAGCGGTCGTCGCTCATACCATATTTTGTAAAAGTCCAGGGAAGTCCGCACCAGATTCGTTTTCTGTCTTTCCAGTTTAAGCCCTTAATCATAATTCCTCCTTGTTGAATATTGTATGGAGATAGCCGTTATTTTTTATTCATTGTATCACCAAAATCTGTGGATGTACAGTTGCTTCATGCTGCGTTTCGGCACAATGTGAGACAACTTTATAAAATATAGCGGAAAAAAGATAATTACGAAATTTAAAATTATTTCTGCATGTCATTTTCAAATTCTTCAATGGATGAGGCTCTCGCAGCTTTTTTCAGCATCTTCCCTAATTCATCTGCATTTGTTTCAGCATGGATTTGGGCAGTGAGATCATCGGGAATGTCTCCCAGCTCTGATAAGAGAGCAAGAATATCTTCCTTTCTGGATTGAATCTTTCCCTGTTCGATGCCTTGCTCGATGCCCTGCTCAATGCCACACTCCATACCCTGCCGCCTCGCAGTTGCAAGCCGGCTCTGTTCATCGGTATATGCCATTTCACGCCTCAGGTACAGATAGCGTTCTACTCTGTCTTTATTCATTTTCTCCATCACATCACGGGCTGCTTCCATATACGAATCCCCTCTTGACACTTCGCAGACCTCCTTCCAATCCTTTGCCGCAATCAGTTTTCCCCATCGGTATAGTGGGGTGTTCTTCTCAGATTCCGGTACATTGTCCAATTTCTTTAACTCTACCACATGAAAAGACATTTTTCCAGAGTAGAGTTCATTTGTTTTCGTATCTCTTAACGTAATCTCATGATGAAATCCGGGGCTTTCCATGAGATTAAAATTTAGTATTCCTACGTGAATGCAGGGAGCCAGGTCCCTGTATGGCCTGCCATGACGGAACCCTTCTACAAACATTCTGCAATTGTAAAAAATGCT
>CAZGMH010000087.1:7277-9065 GCA_964526765.1 uncultured Eubacterium sp. | reverse complement strand
GTATCAAGAAGACAATTCAGTGGTATCTGGACAATAAGGAGTGGTGGGAGACCATTATTTCCGGTGAATATCAGAATTATTATGAGCAGATGTATAAAAACCGGTAAGATATCCGATAGCATTCTTGAATTTGAGCAGGAGGAGAAATAGATGAAAGTATTTGTTACAGGTGTCGGCGGACAGCTTGGGCATGATGTGATGAATGAACTGGCAAAACGGGGCCACGAAGGCGTCGGCAGCGACATAGCGCCTGCCTACAGCGGGGTACAGGATGGTTCTGCGGTTACAAAAATGCCGTATATCCAAATGGATATTACAGATAAAGACTCTGTTGAACAGGTAATTGCGAAGGCAGAACCGGATGCTGTCATCCACTGTGCTGCATGGACTGCTGTGGATGCTGCTGAAGATGAGGAGAATGTTGAGAAGGTTCGTATGGTCAACGCTGTTGGTACCGGTTATATAGCGCAGGTCTGCGGACAGCGGGATATTAAGATGATGTATCTCTCGACAGATTATGTGTTTGACGGGCAGGGTACAGAACCGTGGAAGCCGGATTGTAAAGACTATAAACCGCTGAATGTTTATGGGCAAACTAAACTGGAGGGTGAACTCGCTGTGTCAAAAGCGCTTTCACAGTTCTTTATTGTCCGTATTGCATGGGTATTCGGTTTAAATGGAAAGAATTTCATTAAGACGATGTTGAATGTGGGAAAGACACATGATAAACTTACAGTTGTAAATGACCAGATAGGCACACCGACTTATACTTATGATCTGGCAAGGCTGCTGGCAGATATGATTGAGACGGATAAATACGGATATTATCATGCTACAAATGAGGGAGGATATATCAGCTGGTACGAATTTACAAAAGAGATTTTCCGTCAGGCAGTGGAGATGGGGCATTTGGAGTATTCTGAGGACCGTCTTACAGTCACTCCGGTTACAACGGAGGAATATGGTATTTCCAAGGCGGCCAGACCGTTTAACAGCAGATTGGATAAGTCAAAACTGTGTGAGAGTGGTTTTACACCGCTCCCGTCATGGCAGGATGCTTTAAAACGCTACCTCGGCGAGATAACATTTTAACATAATAATCAGGAGCGATAAAAAAATGGGACAGATTAAAGTTGAAAAAAATGCAGGCGGTATTCAGGGACTTTGTGTTATTGAACCGACTGTTCATGGCGATGCAAGGGGATATTTCGTTGAAACATACAATCAGAGAGACATGGAAGAAGCCGGACTGGATATGATTTTTGTTCAGGATAATCAATCCTGCTCTACAAAAGGCGTTTTGCGTGGGCTTCATTTTCAAAAACAATTTCCTCAGGGAAAATTGGTCCGGGTAGTCAGAGGTTCTGTATTTGATGTGGCGGTTGATTTAAGAAGCGACAGTGAGACCTATGGCAAATGGTTTGGCGTGGAACTCACAGAGGAAAATAAGAAAATGTATTATATTCCCGAAGGATTTGCCCACGGCTTTCTTGTCCTCTCCGATATTGCAGAATTTTGCTACAAGTGTACGGATTTTTATCATCCGGGGGATGAGGGCGGACTCGCCTGGAATGATCCGGAAATCGGCATTAAGTGGCCTCAGTTGGTTGGTGAATATAAAGGTACGGCATCTGCCGATGGTTATCAATTGAGCGATGGTTCACCCTTGAATCTGAGCGAAAAGGATCAGCTCTGGGTTGGCCTGAAGGATACATTCAAATTTTAATTAAGGACATTGTCTATGGGACTGTGCGGTTATTGCATAGTCCCTGTTCTTGTTTTAAGCGG
>CAZGMH010000087.1:3914-7177 GCA_964526765.1 uncultured Eubacterium sp. | reverse complement strand
AAAATGATGGGGAACTTCAGGAAAATGATGGGGAAACCCCGGAAAATGAAGAAGAGGGTCTTCCGGAAGATTATCTGGAATGGATTCAGCAGGCAAGAGATGCATTAAAGGAAATCCTGGCAGAACATTCCGTGATGGCGCTGGTATATCTGAGCGATGAATATGAGGTTCGTGCAGATGCATCCGGAGACAGCGATATTGTAATCAATGTTCCAAGCGGACAAACTGTATATATCCGGGATGTGACTGTGGATTGTACCTATCAGGTGTGGGAATATGTGACATTTCATTATGAAGATACGGAATATAGCGGCTATGTGTTAAGGTCGAATCTCGCCTGCTCGGATGAACTTTTTTTGGATTGGGAAATGGAATATGGAATGAATCCGGCGGCTGCCGTGCCTATGGCAACTGCTTCAGCTTCTGCAGGCTATGCGGATGTCAATCAATTCCCTGAGAGTTATCGAACGGCGCTTACGGCATTGAAGAAGGCTCATCCGAACTGGACCTTTGTAAAGCAAAATACAAATCTGGAATGGAGCGATGTTGTATACAATGAATTGACGGAGAATAGAAATCTGGTATCCGGTTCTTTTGCATCATATAAGCGAAATGAATTATATGGTCAGAGCTGGTATTATATTACGGAAGCCACTTTGGAATATTATCTGGATCCCCGGAGCTGGCTGGATGAATCCCATATTTTTATGTTTGAACAGCTTACATATAATTCATCTTACCATACGGAGGCTGCCGTACAGAAATTTTTAAACAGTACATTTATGAAAGGTCAGATACCGGGCGGAATACCCGGATATTCCAGCAGTCAGAGTACCTATGCGAAGGCGTTTGTGTTAAGTGGTGAAAATGCCGGGGTGAGTCCATTTCATCTGGCGAGCCGGGTTTATCAGGAGCAGGGCACAGGCAGTTCATCCCTTATTTCGGGAACATATCCCGGATATACCGGTTATTATAATTATTTTAATATTGGGGCATCGGGCTCCACGAATACGGCTGTTATTACCAGCGGACTGGAGTATGCGAAGAAAATGGGATGGAATAGTCCATATGCTTCCATCAGCGGAGGGGCAAAAACAATTGCCTCCAATTATATTGCCCGCGGTCAGGATACGCTGTATTTGCAGAAATTTGATGTGGATTCCAGTAATGACGGACTGTATTGGCATCAGTATATGCAGAACATCAGCGCGCCGCATGTGGAAGGAAGAAAAATATATGAAATGTACAGCAGCGTAGGCGCTGTGGATAACACATTTGTATTTAAGATACCCGTCTATAACAATATGCCGTCTTCAGCCTGCAAGGAGCCGACCGCCAATTATAGCATAAAGGCAGCTGCGCCGTCAGGTTATTCCGAACAGACGGTTTATGTGGATGGCGTGGCATATAAAGGCGTTGCCCAGAACGGAAAGCTTCTGGTTACGGCGCCGGATGCGAATGCAAAAACGGCCGTAATGTACAAGTACGATTCTTCCGGTATCCCGGTGGGGATGTATGTCTGGATGCTGAGTTACAGTTCCTCTTCAAAAAGCTATACAGTGACAGCGATGCCGGAATTGCAGGATTTGCTTACTTATCATGGATTTTCCATCCGCATAACAGGGGACACGGGAATTCGTTTTAAAACAGGGATTTCCGCCAGCCTGCGGTCGAAACTGACAGGAACCGGCGTCTCCGGATATACCTTAAAAGAGTATGGAACCCTTGCCATGACACAGGCGAATGCCAATGTATATCCAATGGTGAAGGGCGGACAGAAGGTTTCAGGCGGAATATCCTATGGGACGTTAAACGGGAAAAAGGTTGACTATATTTATGAGACTGTAGATGGACGCTATCGGTTTACTTCGGTGTTGACAAAATTGCCCCCGGAGCAATATAAGACGGAAATAGCGTTTCGCGGTTATGCGATTCTGACTAAGAATGGGCAGGAATATATAATATACGGCCCGAAGGTTTCAAGAAGTATGTATGCGTTGGCAACACAGATGGTGAACAGCGGATATTATGCAAAGGGAAGCAGCGCGGACACATTTTTGCGTAAAATTATTTCCGATGCAAAATAGATATGGAGAAAAAAACAAAATGAGAAAGAAGATATATATAGGTATGCTGTCGGGCATAGCGGCTATATCTGTGATGGGCGGCTGCGGTTTAAATACAAACCAGAAGGACGGTTCGGTCAGCGCGCAGGAAGAAATGACAGAGGAACAGGATCAGATTATGCAGTATGAAGCGAAACTCAATTCCGGGGAAGCGGAGGAATCAGATTATATGGCTCTGGCAAATCTGTATGCAGGAGCGGGGCGGATACGTGAGCAGAGGGATACCCTGGAACAATGCCGGAGACTGTTCGGAGGGACAGACAGTTTCACCCGGCTGCAGCAGATTACGGTAAATATAAGCGAGGAATCCGGGACGGTCCAGGATGAAATGGAGCGTCTCTGTCAGAATATCGCTGTTGCGGACAGCCGGAGTGAAGGGATTTCCATGCTGATAAGCGAAGACTGGTTTGAACTAATGATGCCCCGGCTGAATGAAGGCTGCCGGAATTATTATCAGATGACGGATGCGGGGGATACTTTGTATGTCCGGGTGGGATATGATGAATCCGGGCAGAAATTTTCAAAAGTATGGTATGTGAGCAGCGAGAACCAGGTTGTATTTATACGATATAGTTCCGGGATGGCTCAGATGGTTCAGACGGCGCTGGCGGGAGAAGAATATACAGGAAGCTTTGATTCCTGGTTATGTGATTCTGTATCCGGGGATATTTATCATGAGATGGGTACGTTTGAAAACAGTATTTGCGTGGGGGCATACACTGCGGAAGTTTGTTTTGCGGAGGCGAGTGAAGACCCATTTGCTTTTTGGCAGGGCAGGGAGGAGATGCCTTTGACGTCTTATACGGGAAATTTTGGATCAGATGGGATTACGACTGTGGAACAGCCCGAAGCGGCGAAGCGGTCAGTGACAAATGGCGGGAACGGCACAGATAACTATATCGTATATGCATATGATGAGCAGAAAACAAATTATCTGTTTTTAAATTCCGGTTCCGGGGATGTTTCAAACGTTATATTTGACCGGGAAGTGATGGGAATAGATGCATTTCCGGTATTTCAGGAATATGAACCGGTAAACACGGAAGCGCCGGTGACAGGAACCGTGAATATGTCAGACATAGATGTGAGGGTGTTTGACCATGAAATTCAATGGTTTGATGGAACGAACTGGCATTC
>CAZGMH010000087.1:1659-3814 GCA_964526765.1 uncultured Eubacterium sp. | reverse complement strand
TCCGGTGATGGAAGTGATATTGAGTGGACGCCCGATATGCTATAGAAGGATAATAATATGACAAAAATTAAAAATGTGAGCATTTTTCCTAAAGCAGAAGAAGTAGGCGTTTTCATCAGCGGAAGCGCTGCGGCACAAAATATTTTGTATACATGTGACGAATTGAAAAATCAGAAAAAAGAGTATAAGCAATTATTTTCTGTATATGATAATCATGAGAATCAGGAGAGCAGGGATATTGAAGAAGGGCGGGGATTTCCGCTGTCCGATTATCTGAAAGCTGCAAAAATTCAGGATGCGGAAGAAATTAAGACCCGATCAGTCGATGGTTTTGAATCTATTGTCACGGAAATGAAGTCAAAACGTTACTATTTTCCCGGATTACAGAATGGAAGTGACAAAGGACGTGAATTGAGGGAAGCGTTTTTGTCATTTTATAAGAACGGAGAAAAAGTGAAATTTTATCCTCACCCTACGGTGATGTTCGGGCAGCAGGGCCTGGAAGATAAAAACAAAGACTATTTCGCGAAAGGAATCAAGGCTATTATAGCCGGCGGAAAAGATCGTGCATTCTGGGTAAAGGGAGACGCTCTGCGCTGCAGCAGATATTTCAGTCTGGATCAGATATTTGAATTGGAAGAACGGGGAAAATATCTGGTGCATTGGGCGCAGATTGAGCAGGAGGATGGCGAACTGAGCACGGTTCCGGCTGTATGTATCTCGCCGTGGTTCTGGAAAGAGGAAATAGAGAAAAGGACAGATGAAGCCCCTGTCGCTGTATCTGCAAAAGGAAATGCGGTGCAGCTAACCGGGGAAAAAATGTGCTGGCTGTTTTTTACCGACGATTCCCGGAAAAAAATCGGTTTTTTTGATGGGATCCGTATATTGGATGAATTTGTGGGATTTCAGGTTGGCGCCATTACGGATGCCGTTAAAAACAAGGAAATACGGATACCGGAGAAAAAAGCAGGACCGGCGGATTTCTACATTCGGATTTTTTCGCAAAAGAAAGAAATCGCACGATATGATTATACCGTGGAGGAGCTTATTGGCGCGTTTGGTGATATTGTCTGCGAAGAAGAGTTTTACTATTATAACCATAATATGAATGGAGGCAGCGGCGGAAACCGGCTGGTCACTGCCCACGGTTGGAGCCTGGAGAAACTATTGGGATTTTTGCCCCAGATACCGGATCGGGAATTTATGGAAAGCGGGGCTTTGATGTTCCAGGTATTCACGAGGGACAGCTATAAAGAAAAAATCCCTTTGGAAGGGAACGAATTGACAGCTTATCGTTTTTTGCTGGCTTTTGAACAGGACCAGAGAACAGAAACCGGGATGGAAAAAGGAGATACAAGTAACTGGGAGGATGATGAAAAGCAATTTATGCCGATAGAGGGGAATACGCCCTTCCGGATATATTGCGGAAAGAGCAGCGCAAATCCCGCAGTTTATAAAAATGTGGAAGGCATTGTGGTGGAGATTATATGATAAAAGATGGCTATGATAGGATCATTGATTATGTGAGGATTTCCGTTACAGACCGCTGCAACCTCAGATGCAGGTATTGTATGCCCGAGGATATTCCCCTTATTCCCCATCAGGAGATTTTGCGGTATGAAGAAATTCTGCGCCTGAGCAGGATTTTTGCGGCACAGGGAATCCGAAAAGTCAAGGTAACCGGGGGAGAGCCGCTGGTTCGCTTAGGATGCGTTGATTTTATCCGTCAGTTAAAGCAGATAGAAGGCATTGAGAATGTGACCCTTACTACGAATGGGGTACTGCTTTCAAAATATCTTCCGGAGCTGATTGCCGCAGGGATAGACGGAATTAATGTCAGCCTGGACACTCTGAGACCGGAGCGTTTTAGGAAGATTACCGGAAAAGATGAATTTGACCATGTGTGGAGGGGCATTGAAGGGGCGCTTGCCGCAGGGGTAAAAATCAAGTTAAACTGTGTTCCGATTATAGATAACAATGCGGATGAGATTGTTGATTTTTTTGAATTGGCGAGAAAACATCGGATTGATGTGCGCTTTATTGAGATGATGCCTATTGGATATGGGAAAAATTATCAGCCGATTCCGACTTATGAAATTTTGGAGAAGCTGAAAAACTGCTATCAGGGAATTTATGAGATTCGGGAAAAACGGGG
>CAZGMH010000087.1:0-1559 GCA_964526765.1 uncultured Eubacterium sp. | reverse complement strand
TGGAGAAGCTGAAAAACTGCTATCAGGGAATTTATGAGATTCGGGAAAAACGGGGGAACGGACCTGCAGTTTACTATAAAAACAGGGATTTTGCGGGCTGTGTTGGATTTATCGGAGCGGTTCATCAGCAGTTTTGCTCTGCCTGTAACCGTATCCGGCTGACGTCAGAAGGATTTTTAAAGCTCTGCCTGTATTATGATCAGGGGATTGATTTGCGGAAAATGCTGCGGGGAGGAGCGGAGGATGAGAAGATAGCCCGGGCATTGAGGGGAATAATCCGTCAAAAGCCGAAGGAGCATCGGTTCGCCTGTCAGACGATACAGACAATCGAAGGTATCTGTGACGGCCAGCCCAAAAACGGGAATGTTTTGGGAAAGGTTTTTGATGAAGAGGATGCGAGAAATATGTCGCAGATAGGAGGATAATTTAAGTAAAACAACAGGATGACAATTTTAATCAAAACAAAATTGCAAAAGTAAATAAAGGTGTGTATAATTTTATTATATATACAGTCTATGGAGGAACAGGGATGGCAGAAAAAACAGCATTGGTCATTATGGCAGCAGGCATCGGGTCCAGATTTGGCGGAGGAATCAAACAGCTTGCGCCGGTAGGACCAAATGGGGAAATCATTATGGATTACTCCATTCACGATGCGCTTGAAGCAGGATTTAATAAAATTGTTTTTATTATACGCAGGGACCTGGAAAAAGATTTTCGGGAAGTAATTGGGAATCGGATTGAACAATTATGTGAAGTTGTTTATGCATTTCAGGAATTGGACAGCCTGCCGGAAGGATTTCATGTGCCGGAGGGAAGGACAAAGCCCTGGGGAACCGGACAGGCAGTGTTGATGTGCAAAGGCATTTTAAAGGAACCCTTTGCAGTGATTAACGCGGATGATTATTATGGGAAACAGGCTTTTGTTTTGGTTCATGATTATCTGGCGGAACATGCGAATGACCGTTATCAGTATTGTATGGCAGGATTTATCCTGAAAAATACGTTGAGCGATAACGGGGGAGTGACACGCGGAATATGTCACATCAATGGAAGCGGACAGTTGGTGGATATTACGGAGACACATAATATTGTCAAATGCCCGGGGGGAGCGAAAATAGATAAAACCGATGAGAGCGTGGATGTGGAATCCCTTGTATCCATGAATATGTGGGGACTGACGCCGGAATTTCTGGATGTACTGGAAAGCGGATTTGAAGAATTTTTGAATAACCTGCCCAAAGAGGATAGTAAAGCGGAATATTTGCTTCCGACTATTATTGACGGGATGCTGAAAAGCCGGCAGGCTGCGGTGACAGTGCTTCAGACAAAAGACAAATGGTTTGGAGTTACATATGCGGAGGATAAACAGAGTGTAAAGGAAGCGTTTATCCGGCTTATTGCGGATGGCGTATATAAATCTCCGTTAAATAAACAGGAATAAAATACCAATAATTACGATAGTAGTTGAAATTAATAAAAGTATGTGGTATACTGTAAGCGATTAATGGGTGTTGTTGAATTTAGTGATTGTGCTATAAGTCAAAGGTAAAAGCAGG
>CAZGMH010000086.1:4781-9114 GCA_964526765.1 uncultured Eubacterium sp. | reverse complement strand
ATGGGGTATTCCGGTTGATTTTGATTCGGAACATGTCGTTTATGTATGGCTGGATGCACTGACCAACTATATTACAAAGATTGGATATGATTGCGACGGTAATTCCACAGAATTGTTTAACAAAAACTGGCCGGCTGACCTGCATCTAATCGGAAAAGACATCATCCGTTTCCACACAATTTACTGGCCGATTTTCCTGATGGCGCTGGATTTGCCATTACCGAAACAGGTATTTGGACATCCGTGGCTGCTGCAGGGCGACGGTAAAATGAGTAAATCCAAAGGAAATGTGCTGTATGCGGATGAATTGGCAGACTTTTTTGGCGTAGATGCAGTGCGCTATTTTGTATTGCATGAGATGCCTTTTGACAATGACGGCGTGATTTCCTGGGAATTGCTTGTGGAGCGTTTAAATTCTGATCTTGCAAATACACTTGGAAACCTGGTAAACCGTACGATTTCCATGAGCAACAAATATTTCGGCGGCGTTGTGGCAAATGGCGGCGTGGAAGAAGAAGTGGACGCTGATTTAAAAGCTGTCGTCTGCGGTACACGGGATAAGGTTGCCGCAAAAATGGATAAGCTGCGTGTGGCAGATGCAATCAGTGAAGTATTTGTACTGTTTAAGAGATGTAATAAATATATTGATGAGACAATGCCGTGGGCGCTTGCAAAGGATGAGGAGAAAAAGGACCGTCTGGCAACCGTGCTTTACAATCTGGTAGAAAGTATCAATATTGGCGCGGAGCTTCTCAAGAGCTTTATGCCGGAGACTTCAGCAAAAATTCTTACCCAGATAAATGGAAGCGAGCGGGATTTTGACGATCTTGCCACCTTTGGTTTCAGGAAAAATGGCGTAAAAGTAACGGAAAAACCGGAAATTCTGTTTGCCCGTCTGGATTTGGAGGAAGTATTGAAGAAAGTAGAAGAACTTCATCCTCCGGTAGCAGAGGATGAACCTGCAAAAGAAGAAGAACCGGGTATCGATATTGAACCAAAACCGGAAATAACTTTTGATGATTTTGGAAAATTGCAGTTCCAGGTAGGTGAGATTATTGCCTGCGAGGAAGTAAAAAAATCCAAAAAACTGCTCTGCTCACAGGTAAAAATCGGAAGCCAGGTAAAACAGATTGTATCCGGTATCAGGAAATACTATTCTGCCGAGGAGATGGTGGGCAAGAAGGTTATGGTTCTTGTAAACCTGAAACCTGCAAAGCTGGCAGGGGTGCTCTCCGAAGGTATGCTGCTCTGCGCTGAGGATGCGGAGGGAAATCTGGCGCTTATGACGCCGGAGAAAAAGATGCCGTCGGGAGCGGAAATCTGCTGAAAGTAAAACGATATGAATATAATAATGAAAGGAAGGAAAATTATGGATAAAATCAAAATTGGTATTGTAGGATATGGAAATATTGGCCGCGGCGTAGAAGTAGCTGTCGCAGCCAGCGAGGATATGGAGTTAAAAGCTGTATTTACCAGAAGGGACCCCGCCTCAGTAAAGATTCATACGGAAGGAGTGCCGGTTGTCCGCCTGGAGGATGCGTTATCTATGAAGGATGAAATTGACGTAATGATTCTCTGTGGCGGTTCCGCTACGGATTTGCCGGTTATGGGACCGGAACTGGCGGTTAATTTTAACACAATCGACAGCTTTGATACCCATGCAAGAATACCGGAATATTTTGCAAATATGGATAAAACTGCAAAAGAAAACGGTAATATCAGCATTATTTCCGTGGGATGGGACCCGGGTATGTTTTCATTAAACCGTTTGTATGCAGAATCCATACTGACAAAAGGCAGCACTTATACATTCTGGGGAAAAGGTGTAAGCCAGGGACATTCTGATGCAATTCGCCGTGTGGAGGGCGTAAAAAATGGCATTCAATATACCGTACCGATTGAGGATGCAGTAGAACGTGTCAGAAGCGGAAGCCAGCCGGAGCTGACAACCCGTGAAAAACATCTGCGTGAGTGCTATGTGGTTCCGGAGGAGGGAGCCGACCTGCAGGCCATTGAAAATGCCATCAAAACAATGCCGAATTATTTTTCCGATTATGATACGACCGTAACCTTTATTACAGAGGAAGAATTGAAAGAAAAACACAGTAAAATGCCTCATGGCGGATTTGTCATCCGCAGCGGCGAGACCGGGGAAGGAAATAAGCACATTATTGAGTATTCCCTGAAGCTGGATTCCAACCCGCAGTTTACAGCCTGCGTGCTGATCTGTTATGCAAGAGCCGCTTACAGGCTGGCAAAAGCAGGTGAGTGCGGGGCAAGAAGTGTATTTGATATTGCACCGGCGCTGTTATCACAGAAAACACCGGAAGAACTGAGAGCGCAAATGCTGTAATTGGAGATAGAAATGATATTTGACACACATGCACACTATGACGATGAACAATTTGATATGGACAGAGAAGCGCTGTTGGCAAGTATGCATGAGAATAATGTAGGCGCCATCATCAATGTTGGCGCCTCTCTCGATGGCTGCCGCAGGAGTGTGGAGCTTTCTGAACAGTATGACTTTATCTATGCGGCGGTGGGGGTTCACCCGGACGAAGTGGGAGCTTTGGATGAGGAGCATTTTGAGTGGCTTCGTCAAACAGCCCGTTCCGGAAAAAAAGTTGTGGCAATCGGAGAAATAGGGCTGGATTACCACTGGGACGTGGAGCCGCGGGAAGTGCAGAAGCATTGGTTTATCCGGCAAATCAAGCTGGCACGGGAGCTTAACCTTCCAATCTGTGTTCACAGCCGGGATGCCGCACAGGATACCTTTGATGTGATTGCAGAGCATGGCAGAGGACTGTCCGGCGTCATCCATTGTTATTCCTATTCACCGGAGATGGCGAAAGAATATGTCAAGCTGGGATATCATATTGGTCTCGGAGGAGTTGTGACATTTAAAAATGCCAAAAAATCAAAAGAGACGGTTGTCGAAGTTCCTATTGAAAAGATTTTGCTGGAAACAGACTGTCCATATATGGCGCCGACGCCTCATCGGGGAAAACGGAATAATTCTATTTATATTGATTATGTGGCAGCGGAGATTGCAGCATTAAAGGGTATGTCGAAAGAGGAAGTGATTGCCCGGACAGAGGAAAATGCAAGGCGTCTTTTTCTGGCAGGAAAATAGAGGAGGGGGGAGAATCAGGATGAATGAAAACGTACCAAAGCCCTATCTTGGGAATCCCCAGGAGACGATTGCCGTATTAAATAAATATAAATTTGTTTTTCAGAAAAAGTTTGGGCAAAATTTTTTGATTGATACGCATGTGCTGGAAAAAATTATCCGTGCAGCAGACATCACAAAGGATGATTTTGTGCTGGAGATTGGCCCCGGAATCGGCACGATGACGCAATATCTCTGTGCGTCTGCCAGGGAAGTTGCGGCGGTGGAGATTGATAAAGCGCTGATTCCCATCTTAAAGGATACGCTGAAATATTTCGATAATGTAGAAGTGATAAATGATGACATTTTAAAAGTAGATATCAACCGTCTTACAGAAGAAAAAAATCAGGGCCGTCCTATTAAGGTTGTGGCAAATCTGCCGTATTATATTACAACGCCGATTATTATGGGACTGTTTGAAAGCCATGTACCGATTGACAGTATCACGATTATGGTACAGAAGGAAGTGGCTGACCGGATGAAAACCGGACCGGGTTCCAAGGACTACGGCGCACTTTCCCTGGCGGTACAGTATTATGCGAAACCGGAAATTGTAGCCAATGTGCCCCCGAACTGTTTTATGCCCCGTCCGAATGTCGGGTCTGCGGTCATTCGTTTGATTAGACATGCACAGCCGGCAGTGAATGTGGCGGATGAGAAATTGATGTTTCGTATTATCCGGGCATCCTTTAATCAGAGGCGAAAAACATTAGTGAACGGGTTGAAAAATTCAAGTGAACTGTCTTTCACAAAAGAGGAGATTGAGGCGGCAGTTACAGCTATCAAGAAGCCGTTGAATGTGCGGGGGGAAGCGCTGACGCTGGAAGAATTTGCGGCGCTTTGCAACGAGCTTTGTTTCTCACAACATCATGCATAAATAATATAATTGAGTCATAAAGTTTACAATGAAAGAAAAAATGAAACTTTATGGCTCAATTTTAATATTGATAATTTTTGTTCCGTATCTGATTACCGTATATTTACACGGAGGAAATTTTGGCTTTTCTTTCGGAAATTCCGGGGAAAACCAGCTAGAGGAACAGTTGGTTGGTATTCTGGCGATGGAGATTCCGGCTGATTATGAAACAGAATGCCTGAAAGCCCAGGCGGTTATAGCCCGGACAAACCTGTATCGGACTATCAGGGAAAATGAATCCGGCG
>CAZGMH010000086.1:2666-4681 GCA_964526765.1 uncultured Eubacterium sp. | reverse complement strand
CAAACGGGCAGCAGCGCGGAATTGACCGGATGGACCAAGGCAGAGATGACCGCAGCCTGGGGGAAAGAGAATTATGAGCAGTATTTGGAGCGGATAGAAAATGCTGTTTCCCAGACGAAAGGAGAAATTCTCGCCTTTGAGGGGGAGCCGATACAGGCGGCTTACCATACGGCCAGCAATAAACAAACCCGAAATGCGCTGGAAGTTCCGGGACAGGAAGCATATTCCTATCTTGTCAGCGTGGAGAGCAGGGAAGATATTTTGGCGGAGGGTTTTCTCTATATTGGCTATATGGAAAAACAACAATTTGCCGATGCTATTCAGGGAATTTTTCGGGATGAGGTTATAGCGGCAGATGAGCTTTTGGGGGCGTTGGAGATTACAGAACGCGATAGTGCGGATTATGTGACGAAGGTAACATATGGAAACACGGTGGTGAATGGCGAAGCGATACGGGATGCCCTTGGTTTGAACTCGGCTTGTTTTTATTTTTCAGAGCTGGACGGGCAGATTCGAATTGTGACGAAAGGAATTGGACATGGACTGGGATTCAGTCAGTATGGCGCGAATGAACTGGCAAAAAAGGGATATAAATATCGGGAGCTTTTGAATTATTATTACAAAAATATTGAAATAGAAAAAAATTGAATAAGTTTTTCCCCATCTGGCAAGAATAGGAACAAGACTCAAAAAAGTCAATGTGAAAGTATTGCCGGGAATGGAGGAAAAAATGAAACAGAAAAAACAATTTTCAATTAGTAAACAAAAATCCTATCTTACCGCAGGGGTAATTACATTGGTGGCAGTGATTGCAATGGCGGGTATTTATAATAAAGAAAAGAGCAGCAATCAGGCGGCGGATACGGAAGCTATTGTGATGGCAGAGAACGAGATTGTTGAGGAAAGTGATAAAACCGATACAAATACACCGGAAACTTCAGCAGATGAAACGGATGCAACCGTGAATTCGTCGGCAGAGGTTAATACGTCAGAAGTCAATACCCAGCCGGAGGAACAGCCGGCAGAGGAACAACCGTCAGGTGAGCAGAGCGCATCAGAGGAAAGCGCCGAGACTGCGGCTCCGGCAGAGGAACCGGCGCTTCATTTTTCATCTGCGGACAGTATCGGCTGGCCCATTAACGGAGATGTGGTACTCAATTACAGTATGGATAAATCCGTTTATTTTGCAACACTGGATCAGTATAAATACAATCCGGCAGTAATCATCCACGGAGAAGTCAACGATAAGGTGGTTGCCGCGGCGGATGCGCAGGTGATTAGCGTTGAGACAAATGCGGAGACCGGGCAGACCGTGACAGTTGGGCTCGGCGACGGTTATCAGGCTGTTTACGGACAGTTAAAGGAAGTAGAGTTATCGGCGGGAGATTATCTCAGCCGAGGGGATACGATTGGCTTTATCAGCGAGCCGACGAAATATTATGCGGTTGAGGGAAGCAATTTATATTTTGCAATGACCAAAGATGGCAATCCGATTAACCCAATGGATTATTTTGAGTAGTCACATTTTTTAAAAAAACGTGTATAATATAATGTAGCTACAATATTCGCAATCGAGATTGCTTCAATATAGAGTCCGGCGGCATTCGGGCTGCCGGTTACATACATTCAGAAGAAAAGGGAAATCCTGATATGCTGATGTACGCAGCAGAAGCCGCAAGATGTGCGTTTAGATTTTCGGAGACAGGAACTATGAATTACACATATATATTAAAATGCCGGGATGGAAGTCTGTATACGGGATGGACAAACGATATTATAAACCGTCTGGAAAATCACCGCAGCGGCAAGGGCGCAAAATATACAAAAGGACGGGGACCGCTGGAATTGGTATATCTGGAGGTGTCCGACACAAAATCTGAGGCAATGAAAAGGGAAGCATACATAAAGAGACTGACAAAGCTTCAAAAATTGGATTTGCTTGCCGGAAGCGACTGGAAAACGCACCTTGGGGAGTGGAATCTGGAAGGATTGAAAATCAATGATGGTGTCAATGA
>CAZGMH010000086.1:0-2566 GCA_964526765.1 uncultured Eubacterium sp. | reverse complement strand
ATGATGGCGTTAATGATGGTTGACTTTTGCATATTCGTTTGTTATGATGGACAACAGCACATGATTAACTGACAGATAAGACGTTTCGTGAAGCTTATACGAAACGTTTTTTTGTGACTGATTTAGGAAGGAAATATATGAGTATCGTTTTATTTGAAGATTTGAATTTGTGTCCGCAGGTTTTGCGGGCAGTAAAAGAAATGGGATTTGAGGAGGCGACACCGATTCAGGCGCAGTCCATTCCGGCAGTGATGAGCGGGAGGGATGTCATTGGACAGGCCCAGACAGGAACGGGAAAGACAGCATCTTTTGGTATTCCCCTTCTTCATAAAGTAGATTCGAAAATGAAAAAAACACAGGCAATTATTCTCTGCCCGACACGGGAACTGGCAATTCAGGTTTCTAATGAGCTTCACAGTCTGGCAAAATACATGCATGGGATAAAAATTCTGCCTATTTACGGCGGACAGGATATCACAAAGCAGATTCGCTCGTTAAAAGGCGGCGTACAGATTATTGTCGGCACACCGGGGCGGGTGATGGATCATCTTCGCAGACGAACCATCCGGTGTGAGGAAGTGACAACGATTGTGCTGGATGAAGCAGATGAAATGCTGAATATGGGATTTCGGGAGGATATTGAGACCGTCCTGAAATATTTGCAGCCGGAACATCAGACAGTTCTTTTTTCAGCGACAATGCCGAAGGAGATTTTGGATATCACAAAGAAATATCAGACGGATGCCGTGACGATTAAAGTGGTGAAAAAAGAGCTGACGGTAAAAAATATCGAGCAGTATTATTACGATATCCGAAGAAAAGACAAGCTGGATGTTCTGACCAGACTTTTGGACGTCTATGATCCAAAGCTCTCCCTTGTATTTTGCAATACAAAGCATATGGTGGATGAACTGGCAAATGAGCTTCAGAACCGGGGATATTTTGCTGAGGGGCTTCATGGAGATATGAAGCAGCAGCAGAGGGATCGCGTGATGCGCAATTTCCGCAGCGGAAAGACGGAAATTCTTGTGGCGACCGATGTGGCTGCCCGCGGTATCGACGTGGATGATGTGGAAGCTGTTTTCAATTATGACCTGCCGCAGGATGATGAGTATTATGTACACCGCATCGGAAGAACCGGGCGTGCAGGAAGGACCGGAAAAGCCTTTTCCTTTGTGAAAGGGAAAGAGGTCTACAAATTAAAAGAAATCATGCGCTACTGCAAGACAAAAATACTGGCTCAGCCGATTCCTACCATGCGTGATGTGGAGGAAGCCAGATGCGATAAAATCATGGAGCAGTTGGATCAAATCATTGAAGAAGTAGATTTGACAAAAATGGTAAATATGCTGGAATCCCAGATTAATAACGGGGATTACACGGCGATGGATTTAGCGGCGGCATTTCTCTATCAGGCTCTTGGAAAGGCAGAAAGGGATGCCGCAAAACAGGACAATTTTGATTTTGGAGATACCGGAGCAGAGGAAGGTATGGTAAGGCTTTTTGTCAATATCGGAAAAAAGCAGCATGTCCGTCCGGGGGATATTCTCGGTGCGGTGGCAGGAGAGTCCGGTATGCCGGGTGAGCTTGTCGGCGCTATTGATATGTATGATGGATATACCTTTGTAGAAGTTCCGCGGGAGTACGGATCAGCCGTGCTCAAAGCGATGAAAAATGCTAAGATTAAGGGAAGAGCCATCAGTGTTGAACCTGCAAATGCGAAATAAAGAAAAGGAAGATGTGTAAATTATGATACGGGTAACAGTGTGGTATGAGTATGTGCAGGAAGCCGGTGAACTAAGAGACGATATGCCATTACCCTGGATTACAGAAGAAAACCGGGCGGAATGTCAGGCATTTCTTGCAGAAACTTCCCGCAGAATAAAAGAAGTATATCCTTCGGGCGTTATGGGAACGATATGCGAGCACCTGGAGCAGTGCGCGGATATGCAGGTGACAGGCGTGAATCTGTATATGCCGGAATACGGGCTTTCAGATGAACTTTTGAATCATACGGATGTTCTGATCTGGTGGGCGCACATTGCTCATGAAATGGTACCGGATAGCCTGGTGGAAAAGATTAAAGAGCGCGTTCAGAGAGGTATGGGATTTATCGCCCTTCATTCAGCCCATCCTTCTAAGCCGCTTCAGGCGCTTCTGGGAACTTCCGGCAGTTTGAAATGGCGGGAAGGAGATTTTTGCCGTGTGTGGAATGTCAACCCGACCCATCCGATTGCGGCAGGAATACCGGAGAACTTTGAACTGCCGGATGAGGAAATGTATGGGGAATTTTTTGATATACCGAAACCGGATGACCTTGTATTTTTAAACTGGTATCGGGGAGGAGAAGTGTTTCGCGGCGGCTGCACATGGAATCGCGGGTATGGAAAGATTTTTTATTTTCAGCCGGGGCATGAAACCAGTCCATCCTATCACAATCCATATGTGAAAAAAATAATTGAAAACGCTGTCCGTTGGGCAGCCCCGGTGATGTGGAGAGAAAATCTGGACTGTCCGAATGTACTTGAGCCGCCGGAAAGCAGGTATCAGAATCAGTAAAAGTTAA
>CAZGMH010000085.1:3358-9164 GCA_964526765.1 uncultured Eubacterium sp. | reverse complement strand
TTATTATGGAATATGCAGTCATGAAGCGCTACTGTTTCCTGGGAATAGGATGCCCCGTCCGGTGACAGGGAGACGATATTAATATAATCGTCAGCTTCCGGACCGCTGCAATATTCATAAGTAATCTGAAAAGAAGAGTTTAATTTATAAAGATAGTTGATATTACTCTGGGTGTTTAGAATATCAAGCACCACATTTTTCTGCTTTTCAGGTAATATATTGAAAGTTTCATTTTTGTTCATTGAATGCCTCCATAAACGTTCCCATTTTAGATACAAAAATAAGTAGAGTTATCGGATTAGGATATTGTCAAATCTCTCCGATATAAATAAAATGAAAGCATAAACAGCACAGAAGAATTATAATTAAATTTATCCAAAAAGTAAAGGATAATATATAAAAGAAATAGATGTATAAAAGCAGTAAATGTATAAAAGTAATATAATGTATGAAAGCAGTAACTGTATACAAATAGAAAATATATAAAAGCAGAAAATGAAATTTATGACATATTTCAGGAGGACGGAAAATGATACAAAAATTTGCTTTTGGAGTTGATTTGGGATGGGTCAGCCAGTTGGAGGAAAGAGGTTTTCGCTGGGCTGATGAGCAGGGAAATGAAATTGATCCGATTCAGGCATCTAAGGATATGGGTGCGGATTCTGTGAGGCTGCGGGTTTTTGTAAATCCACCCGAAGAATCTTTTTGGCAGAAGAATGAGGATACTGTCTGCATGTTAGGATTCTGCGATGCGAAAGGTGTTCTGGAAACTGCAAAACGGGTAAAAGAAAAACACATGCGTTTGATGATTGATTTTCATTACAGCGATGTTTTTGCAGACCCGGATTACCAGTATATTCCTGGGGAATGGGAAAAAGATGACGATGAAAAGCTTACACAGCGGGTATATCAGCATACGAAAGATGTACTTTTACTGTTGAAAGAAAACAATATATATCCGGAGTGGGTCCAGGTGGGAAATGAAATTAATCCGGGTATTATGATTCCGAGAGGAGGTCTTGCCGAAAATCCTGAACTGCTGGTCAGATTCTTAAATGCCGGCTATGATGCCGTAAAGGAATGTTTTCCGGGATGTCAGGTTATTACGCACCTCGCCAGAGTAGAACATCATGATTGGTGCGACCCGTTTCTGGATAACTTTTTTGAACAGAATGGAAAGACAGATATTCTTGGATTTTCCTATTATCCATATTGGTATCAGTCAAAAAGCGATCAGGAAGCGTTATGCCAATGCCTGAAAGACTACTCTGCGAAGTATAAAAAACCTGTCATGGTTGTAGAAGTAGGCGGTGAAGATAAAGACGAGGAAGGCACTTATCAATTAGTCATGGAAACAATAAAAGCAACTATGAATGTGCCGGACCAGCAGGGATTGGGCGTATTCTACTGGGAGCCGGAAGTGTGCAGAGAAATCCTTCCGGATCATTATCCCCTGGGAGCCGCAAAACTGACAGATGATCACACTTTACAGTTTACGAAGGCTATATCAGCTTATAAAGATGCCGCAAATTATTTGAAGTAAGTTATGGTTTCCGGGAATTAAATATGCTATTCCGGTAAGTTTAAGATTCCGGGAAATCAAATATGCTATTCCGGTAAGTTTAAGATTCCGGGAAATCAAATATGCTATTCCGGTAAGTTTAAGATTCCAGGAAATCAAATATGCTTTTCCAGTATGGTTTCAGAATATTCATATCTGAACTGAAAATTTCGTGTCTGGCATCTGCAATGCGGATAAGCTGTGCAAAAGGAACCGCACTATTTCCAATGCGGATATCGCCTTTTTTCCGGTTTAGTTTTTGTACAAACTGTTCCTGTTCCTGATTGGAGACAAAATTATCCTGTCCGGCCTGAAAAAGGAGTATGGGTGTTTGTATTTTTTTCCAGGCTTTTGTCTGTAAAAAGCGGCTTAACCGTATTGCCTCATGCATCCATCCATAGGAAGCGGCCGATGTCTGAAAGAGAGGTTCTTTATGTTTGATCCCTCGATAGTACAGGAAACGGGATTCAGACAGGGAAGCGCTTGTCTCGAATTGTTCCGGTCCCTCATAAGGATGCTGCCCTGATACATAGTCTGTTCCTTTTCCGAACAGACAGAAAATTGCCGATATGAAACGGGCTGCCTGCCAGGGTACATTCCCGGTGGATGGCCGAATCATGGGAGAGGACAGTATTACCCGCTGAAATTGACTGGGAGCTGCTGCAGCGGCGGCAGCCGCAATGCCGCCGCCCATAGAATGTCCAAATAAGTACATAGGAAGTAACGGATGTTCCTGCTGTGCCGTCCGGGCGATAAATAGTAAATCTTCTACATATCGTTCAAATCTGTCCGTATATACCAGTGACAGGTCCGTTACCAGACGGTAGCTGCGTCCGTGCCCGCAGTGTTCCATAATATAGGTGTGATATCCCGCACGTACAAAATAATACGCGATTTCTTTGTATTTGTCAGCCGATTCGGTATAACCGTGTGAGATGAGAATGATGCCCTTCGGGGAATCGGCTGTATAGCAGGCGCAGTAAATCGGTTTTTGGGACTCCCGTTCTATATACAGTTCTTTCATATGCTGTTTCAGATAAGGAATTACCAGTGTGTCCATCTGTTTTTCATAATCTGAGTCTGATAATATAAAATCCGTTTTCATTCTTTTACTCCTGAATATTCGTCATGATTTTGCGTTCATTATAAAAGAGGAAAATAAAACCTCCGATGAAGCAGAGCGCAGCGGCCATAAAAGCTGAAATCCGATAGCCGGCTCCGGTGGCAGCGCCGATAGTGGAGACGGCGGTAAACAATAACATGGCAAGACTTTGCCCGAGTTTGAAGGCGAAGGTTCTTGCAGCATAAAACATGCCCTCCCGGTTATTCCCGGTAATGACCGCGTCGCTTTGGGCGACATCCGCGACGACTGCCTGGGGCAGAATGCCGAAAATTGCCATTGGAAGCGCGGCGGCAACTGTGAGAATCAGCCCCTGTACGACAGGAGAAATTCCCGGGATATTTCCCAGAAATCCTGTGTATAGATAAGCGCAGCAAAAAATACCAAAAGCAAACAAAATCAGCTTTTTCTTGCCCAGCCCCGGCGTCAGCTTATTGATTGGAATGTAAAAAATAAGGGACAATGCGGTCATGCCGACAAAATATAAAGTGGTCATACTTTCCGGAAGCTTCAGCAGGCTTGTAACGAAAAAAGGGAGTCCGGTCTGGAACATCGTAATGGCAATCCAGTAGAAGATATCAGACCCAACAAATTTGCGAAATTCCCTGTTCCGAAAAGTAGCTGTGAGGGAACGGAAGGCGGAATCCTTCGTTGGTACCGTATTGACGTATTCCTTTTCTTTAATTGTCATTACCGGAACAAGCATACAGAAAAAAGCAATGACCGCCATGATTGTAAACGTAATCCGAATCGCATTGATTCTTCCAAACGGCAGTATTAATGAGCCCCAGATAGTTGGAGCGAGATAAGCCACGGCCGTTCCGGCAATAAAAGTAAAGGAAATAACTGTGGATATGTTCAGCCGTTCCTGCTGCGTATGTCCAAGCTCCGGTATAAGGGCATTGTATGGCGTGCAGTAAGCCGTGATAGAGAGATAATATGCCATAACCATCACAAATAGAAAAGCTGCGTTAATCCAGCTTGTTTTTGTTACCGGTGACCAGAATACGAGGACTGTGGAAAGCGCCAGTGGAAGAGATGCCCATTTCAAAAATGGCATACGCCGTCCGTTCCTGGATGTACAGCGGTCAGACAGGGATGCAATCAACGGGTCTGTAAAAGCATCAAAAATCCGGCCGAAGGCGGTAATTGCGCCGATGACTGTGAAAATTCCCAGTACGACAAGCCCCTGGGGGATAAAAACGGTTTGCCCCTGGGAAATGGCTGTCTCGTCGGGCTGATAAAAATAAACCAGCCAGTTGGAAATAATACCGGAAAGCATAGCCCATCCGAACTGACCGATGGCAAATAACCAGATTTTTTGTGTTGACAATTTTTTCATGATTCTGTAACCTCCCATTTCAGCCCTTTTAAAAAGAGCTCTTTTACAATTCTTACCTGTAAAACCAGATTAACCCGCTCGTCGGAGCAAAGAAGATGTCCGTGGGCAGAAAGTTTCTGCATCATGCTCAGCATGGCATGAGTAATTGAAAAGTAAACCTCATCGACGGACCATTGAAAATATAAACTATGATCCTTTAACCCCTGTTCCAGTGCGTTTGTCACATAGGGCTTCAGGTTCAAAATATAGTTTTCATATTCAGCCAGTTTTTCCGTGGAAATATGATATTTCTGTACGAATATATCAAATTCCAGAAGAAATTTTAAAAACAGGTATTCCTCATCAAAAATCCTGACAAAAATATCAAAAATCCGAGCCATTTGTTCATAGCCGGAATGGTTTTGAAAATCTTCCGTTTCAAGAATAAAGATGTATTTTTCAGAAACCTTTTTCCAGTAGGCAATTCCACTTTGGACAGCCAGTTCTGCCTTGTTATTAAAATAGCGGTAAATGGTAGCAGGACCTACCTTTGCCCGGGCGGCAATGTCTTCGATAGATGTCTCCTCCAATCCTTTCTCACAGAATATTTCCAGCGCCGCATTTAAGATACGCTCTGAGCGGCATAGAGCCTGTCTTTTTCTTGTGTCGGATTCCTGCATAGTATGCTCCTTTTTTTAATATGATAGTAATACTATCATATTTGGCTATAATATACAATATATAATTTCAAAAACAGATAATATTTTACAATATATACAGGCGCTGTTTGACGGTAAGACCGCAAAAAGAAAAATGGATGTATAAAAACAAAAAAAGTCCGCATGCTAAAGGTGTGAAAAATTATAAATAAGGAGGCACACTATGGTACAGTTATCCGAAAAAGAGTTGTCCGCATTGAATGATCTGTTGACAGACGAAGAATTGCTGACAAAAAAATTCAAAATGCTTTCCGCACAGACTGATGATATGGAAATTAAGCAGAAATTTGAGAGAATTTCCGAGCAGCATCAGGGGCATTTCAATGCATTATACGAGTATGTACGTTAGGAGGTAAAGGTATGCAGGGATATACAGATAAAGAAATTTTAGGTGATGGTTTATCCACCCAGAAAGCGACAACCGAGATATTCAACACATGTTCCAATGAATGTGTGCACGATAATCTGAGGGCTACAATGCTGAAAATACTGGAGCAGGAGCACAGTATCCAGAATGAAGTGTTCAATATGATGCACCAGCGTGGATTTTACGATACACCGGCTGCTGAGCCGCAAAAAGTAAAGGAAACACAGCAGAAATTTGCACAGAGCTTTAAGTAGAGTGATTTACAGTTGCACAGAAAGCACAGGCTGTCATGGTCTGTGCTTTACTAATCTATAACGTTTGCAAAAGGGGAATGATATGGAGGAGCGGATCAGGAAAAAAATGGATTTTATCAGCCGAATCCTGGAGCTGGCGATGGCAGGCATCGTTTTGGTGTCCATTTCGATTGGAATTATATCTCTCTGGAAACCGTTCCGGAGCTTTTTGGAAAGCCGCGGACAGGCGGATGTTTTTCTGGAATTTCTGTCTGATGTGCTTAATATTGTAATAGGAGTTGAGTTTTTTAAGATGCTCAGTCAGCCCGTGGCATCTACCGTGTTAGAAGTTTTAATGTTCGTGATTGCACGCCACATGATAGTCCATGATACCTCCGCAGGGGAGAATCTATTGACAATTATCGGCATTGCCGCTATATTTCTTATTAAGAAATATTTATACACAAGCGATGATTGAGGTGGAA
>CAZGMH010000085.1:0-3258 GCA_964526765.1 uncultured Eubacterium sp. | reverse complement strand
TGCGGGAGTGGAAATTGAGATTATGAATCAATCCACTCCCGTTTGTTTTATTGTATAAGAAATCGCCTGGCGCTTCTTTTGCGGGAAAATTATTCCATATCCGTTACCAGCTTTGAGGAGCCCTCCAGTCTGGATTTTGCGGTTTGAATGGCTTCTGCCTGTTCCGGGGTCATGTCCGCCGGTTTTACCCGTCTCATGGTTTTGCGCAGCTCGTTCATATCGGTCTTTATCATAGACTGGGTTGGACGGTCAATTTTCTTTTTATTTCTGGATAACGCGCCTTCTGTCTGCCGCAAAAGCTGTTCTGCCTCGGCGTATAAATCAAACCCTTCTTTTCGTTTGCTGTCTGTAGCCTCATAGCGGGCGGCTTCTTCCACGGCGCGGTCGATATCTGCATCCGACAGATTCGTTCCCGTTGTGATGGTGATTTCCTGATGCTTGCCGGTTCCCAAATCCTTTGCGGAAACACTGACAATACCGTTTACATCAATATCAAAGGTGACTTCAATCTGCGGCACGCCTGCCATAGCACGGCGGATGCCATTTAAGCGGAACCGTCCCAGGAGTTTGTTGTCCCTTGAAAACTGCCGCTCTCCCTGAAGCACTTTGATATCCACAGAGGTCTGGAAATTGGCTGCTGTGGAAAATACCTGGCTGTGTCTGGTAGGAATCGTGCTATTCCGGGGAATCAGCGGAGTGGAAATGCCGCCGACAGTTTCAATAGAAAGGGTCAGCGGGGTGACGTCCATCAGGAGGATTTCATTTAAACTGCTGTCTCCTGCGAGTTTGCCTCCCTGTATAGCGGCGCCCAGGGCGACACATTCATCCGGATTCAGGTTTTTGCTCGGTTCCTGTCCGGTCAGCTCCCGTACCTTTGCCTGTACGGCCGGAATTCGTGTGGAACCGCCGACAAGCAGCACTTTTCCCAACTGGGATGCTGTGATCCCGGCATCGGAGAGGGCTGTCCTGACGGGACCGGCGGTGCGCTGCGTCAAATCGCTGGTCAATTCTTCAAATTTTGAGCGGGTAAGCGTCATGTCCAGGTGGATGGGGCCTGAACGGTTCGTTGAAATATAAGGAAGATTAATATTGACGGTTGTTGCGCTGGAAAGCGCAATTTTTGCCTTTTCTGCCTCCTCGCGCAGACGTTTCATGGCAACCACATCTTTGGAGAGATTGACGCCGTTCTGATTTTGAAATTCCCGAATCAGATAATCACAGATGCGCATATCATAATCATCCCCGCCCAGACGATTGTCCCCGGCTGTTGCCAATACCTCTATCATCCCCTCGCTGATTTCAATAACAGATACATCAAAGGTACCTCCGCCCAGGTCATAGACAAGAATTTTCTGAGGCTCGGCATTGTCAAGTCCGTAGGCGAGGGCGGCAGCGGTCGGTTCGTTGATGATACGCCGCACATTGAAACCGGCGATCCTTCCGGCGTCCTTGGTAGCTTTCCTCTGGGCGTCGCTGAAATAGGCGGGAACGGTGATGACCGCCTCCGAGACGGGTTCGCCCAGATAATCCTCCGCATCTTTTTTGAGTTTTTGCAGAATCATAGCTGAAATTTCCTGGGGCGAATATTTTTTACGGTCAATGGTTACATGATAATCCCGGCCCATTTCTCTTTTGATGGAAGATATGGTCCGGTCGGTGTTTGTGACTGCCTGGCGCTTGGCGGTATCCCCTACAAGCCGTTCTCCGTTTTTTGTAAAAGCAACAACAGACGGGGTGGTCCGGCTGCCCTCGGCATTTATAATGATAGCAGGCATTCCGCCTTCCATAACGGCCGCGCAGCTATTGGTAGTTCCGAGATCAATTCCGATTATTTTACCCATATTACAGATATCCCTTTCTCATAAAGTTTATATTGCCATTTATCATAACATGAGAATCTGAAAAAACTGTGTATCAAATATAAAATTTCTGGAAAAGATAAGGGAAAATTTAGAAAAATAAGGAAGTGGATGGATTTGCAGAAACTTTATCACTCAGTGAAAGACCCAATTGGAATCCATGTGAGACCGGCTGGAGGATTTGTCAGAATAGCGCTGCAATATGAGAGCAGGGTTGACCTTTACTGTGGAGACAACCATGTGGACGGAAAGCATTTGTTCAGCATTTTGTCCCTGAAAGCGAAAACCGGAGATGGGATGTGTATCTGCGTCAGCGGACCGGATGAGAAAGAGGCGGCAAGAGCCCTGGCGGATTATCTGCAGAAAGCATGAACAGATCCCGCGCGTCAGAAAAAGCGGCGCTTTCAGAGCTTTGTCTGTGAAAGTGAATGAAGCACATTCTTCCCGGAATAGTTTACGAGATAGATGCCGATGCACACGAGTACAAGAGCCGCGATGCATGATATGCCAAGGCTGTCTGCTTCCCGTAAAATAAGGGCGGAAAGCAATACTCCCATCACGGGGGTCACAAAACCGAATACGGCTATGCGGGAAACGGAATTGTATTTAATCAGAATTCCCCATAGCGTATAGGCGACAGACGAAATGAGAGCCATATAAATAAGAAGAAAAATTCCCTGCGGGGAAACAGAGGCAAGAGAACCGTGAGAGGCGGCGCCGATAAGGATCATGATAAATCCCCCGCACATAAACTGATAACCGCTTAAAAGGATGGTATTTTCGTTTTTTGTAAATACTTTGATCAACAGTGACGACAGGGCTGACGAAATGGTCGAAATTAACATAAAACTATCCCCAAGAAGGTTCACGGATAATTCCGGCGCGGCGCCGTTTATGTTTACAATAACAAGTCCTGCAAATCCCAGGATACAGCCGATGAGTTTTGGAAGGCTTAATTTTTCGTTTTTAAAAAAAATGCACGCGATCAATATGGCAAAAAAGGCGCTGCTTCCGCTGATAATGGAGCCCTTCACTGCAGTAGTGTGGGCCAGTCCAACGTAAAAAAATACATATTGCAAAACCGTTTGGAAAAGACATAAAGCTGCAATTTTCGGTAAAGCGGAAGATTTTGGAAGTAAAACTTTTTTATTCTGTATACTGCCAAACAGGATTGTAAGAATGCCTGCCAGAAAAAAACGGATACCTGCGAACAGAATCTGGGAGCTGCTGTCTGTGGAGGCAATTTCAAACAAACGGTATCCGGTTTTGATGCATGGGAAAGCGCTTCCCCACAGCCCGCAGCAGATAAATGCGCAAAACCATACAACCCAGGTTTTTTGAAAAAATTTTTCTTTTGACAGTTTCATACAATATTTTACCTTTCTTTGGAAATTATTTT
>CAZGMH010000084.1:0-9266 GCA_964526765.1 uncultured Eubacterium sp. | reverse complement strand
CGCCGTGTTACGGTTCCCTGCACTTATGAGCCATGTATAGCTCGAATCACTCCGTGATTCTCGCTACACGGCATTCGCCGTGTTACGACCCCGTCAGGAACCGCCGACAGCAAGCAAGCTTGCTTCGCCGGTTTCTGACGGGTTCTATACATGGCTCATTGCTGACGCGGTACATTTCTGTTGCACTATCCTTGGAGTCGCCTCCACCGGACGTTATCCGGCATCCTGCCCTGTGAAGCCCGGACTTTCCTCACCTGCGGTCTTTCGACGCCTGCAGCCGCGATCATTTGTCTTACTTAAATACTGATATCACATTTTCATATAAGGATTCATGCGTCAAAAGCCTGTGCCTCATTTCGAATACGTGCTTTTGACACCGAACCATATAAGCAAAAAACATTGCTTTTCTATATATGAAAACAGCTTCCGCCTATAAATTCCCTCAAAATAGAATTATGTCCGATATTTTCCCCCGGAACCGGCAGAAAATAATCGAGGAATTTCAAAAGCCTCTTCGCCTCCACATATTCCGGGCAATCATTGTCAATCGAAAAAAGCAAAGGCTCCGCATATAATTTTAACACAGATAACTCATAAATCAAGGCTGAATTGAACATAACATCCGCTTCCTCCTGATAAGGGAAGATATTCTTTTCTTCCCCCCGCCGCACGGAATTCCAGCGGGCAAGCGTTTCCCTCGCCGTCGTATTTCTTGTTCTGGCATCCCGCACCATCCGGCGCAGCAGGCGTCCATCCGTAGTTGGGAGATTATTGTGATCGTCTATATTTAACTGGGTCAGCGCACTGATATAAATCTTATATTTGCTCTCCTTCGGGAGCTGATAAGACAATTTTTCATTCAGCCCGTGGATTCCTTCTATGACAAGCACATCCTCCGGTCCAAGCCGCAGAGGTTTCTGACGGTATTCCCTGTGCCCGGTCTTAAAATTAAATACCGGAAGCACTACCTCTTTCCCTTCAAGCAATTCCGTCATCGTCCGGTTAAACAATGGGATATCCAATGCTTCCAGACACTCAAAATCGTACTCTCCGAACTTATCTTTCGGCGTATCTTCCCTGTTGACATAAAAATCATCCATTGCAATCGGGTGGGGAGTCAGACCCTGGGCCCTCAGCTGTATCGACAGCCGATGGGAAAATGTCGTCTTTCCGGAAGAAGTCGGCCCCGCAACCAGAATAATCTTTTTCCTTTTATCCGCAGCGATTGTCTCGGCAATCTTCCCGATTCTCTGCTCCATCCATGACTCCTGCACAAGAATCAGATCCTGAATCCCGCCTTTCGCTATCACATCATTCAATTCCCCGACAGTGCGCACGCCCATATCGGATCCCCACTGTGCAGAATCATCCAAAATCCGGAACAATTTGTCGGATGGACGAAATGTGGCGGTCTCCTTTGTATTTTTATCAGGAAACATCAGCATAAAGCCGTTTTGATACAGTTTCAAATCGAAATATTTGAGATACCCGGCTGATGGAACCATATATCCATAATAGTAGTCAATATAACCATTCAAATCGTAAATATTAACACGGGAACTGCGCCGGTAGCGGAGCAGGCGCACTTTGTCTTCACGCCCCAGCTGTGAAAACCTGTAAATAGCCTCCTGCACATTCAGATTATGTTTTATAATCGGAATATCCAGTTCCGCCATCTCAGTCATTTTTTCCTTTAAGCGGGAGAGCATAGCCTCATCGCACTCACACCGTTTTCCCCGGATTCGGAATTCACAATAATATCCCTGCCCAATCGAATGCTGCACCAAAAGCTCCATATCGGGAAACAGTTCTCCCGCCGCCGCTTCCATCAAAAGCGTCGCGCTCCGGCGGTAAGTATCCCTGCCTGCCTTCTCAGCCGTTGTGATAAATTTAAGCTCTCCATCCCGTACCGCCATCTTATTTAATTCACTCAGATTATTCTGAAATTGTACAAGAACAATATCATCCTGATAATCAGACTGATATTCACGGGCAATCTCCTGAAAAGTAATTCCCTTTGGATATTCACATATCCGGCCGTCTATCACCAATGTACACACAGCATGATTCACACTACCACTTCCTTAAACATTTTTAACGCTTCTTCCAGTAACTTTTGTTTCTCTGTCAATTCCCGCCTGCGGACCTCAATCTGCCCATTGGGGGATTGTTTATCCAGCTGTTTTATAATATTTCGCGTAATTCCCAACTCGCGCTTAAGCCATTTTAGCAGCGCCGGATTTCTTCTTTCCAGCAGCACCGGCCCGAAAGCGTCGCACAGCTTCCGGTATCGGATTTCGTCATTTCCGGTATTGCTGTCTGCATCGCTTACGGTATTGCTTTCTGTATCGCTTACGGTATGGCTGCCGTTATCGCTCACGGCGTCGCTGTCTGCATCGCCGCCGCTTTCTTTTTTCTCCTCTGACACCTTATGAGCCTTCATCATCGGATAGAACTTCCCATCCTCCTCCACCATATCCTCATCTGTGATACAAAAGCCCGTCTCCCGCACGTAGCTTCGCACCCGGGAAACTTCCGACTGTGGCTGGAGTATCAGCTCTTTTACCCCGTCCAGGGCATGTCCGCCCTCAGACAGTATCTTTTTCACAAGCCCTCCGCCCATTCCTGCGATCAATATTGTTTCCGCTTCTTCTGGCAAAAGCTTCTCAAGACCGTCGGAGAGACGGGTTTCGATGCGGTCTGAAAGCCCGTATTCCAAAATGTGCTCTCCGGCACGCTGCAGAGGACCTTCATTGATATCCATTGCGATGGCAGACGGTATTTTCCCCTCCATACACAAATAAATCGGTATGTACCCGTGGTCGGTTCCGATATCTGCCAGGCGGTTTCCCTCCGTAACCATTTGGGCCAGGGCAGTCAGGCGTTTTGATAATCGGACCGCCATCAGTCAAGATAATCCTTTAATTTGCGGCTGCGGCTCGGATGACGGAGCTTGCGCAGCGCTTTTGCCTCTATCTGACGGATACGCTCACGGGTAACATTGAACTCCTTGCCCACTTCTTCCAAAGTGCGCGCACGTCCGTCGTCCAGTCCGAAACGGAGCCTTAAGACCTTCTGCTCACGCTCTGTCAGCGTACTGAGAACCTCCACAAGCTGTTCCTTTAACAGCGTAAAAGCGGCTGCATCCGCCGGAACAGGCACATTATCATCCTGAATAAAATCTCCCAGATGACTGTCCTCCTCCTCGCCAATCGGAGTTTCCAGCGACACCGGTTCCTGCGAGATCTTTAAAATTTCCCGGACACGTTCTACCGGCATATTCATCTCCTCCGCAATCTCCTCCGGGGTGGGCTCGCGTCCGAGTTCCTGCAAAAGCTGCCTGGATACGCGGATCAATTTATTGATCGTCTCTACCATGTGTACCGGAATACGAATCGTTCTGGCCTGGTCCGCAATCGCCCTTGTGATTGCCTGACGGATCCACCAGGTCGCATAAGTACTGAACTTGTATCCTTTTCTGTAATCAAACTTTTCTACCGCCTTGATCAACCCCAGATTCCCTTCCTGAATCAGATCCAAAAAGAGCATACCGCGCCCTACATAACGCTTGGCAATGCTTACAACAAGACGAAGGTTTGCCTCTGCCAGACGTTTCTTCGCATCCTGATCCCCAAGCTCCATGCGTCTGGCAAGCTCTATCTCCTCCTCTGCCGTCAAAAGCGGTACCTTGCCGATTTCTTTCAGGTACATGCGCACCGGATCCTCAATACTCACGCCGTCCGGGACAGTGAGGTCAATCTTTTCCACCTCCACGTCGTTTTCTACGTCTTCATCATCAATCAAAATATCGTCATCATCAGTAATGCGAAGGACATCGACATGATTCGCTTCCATGAAATCCAGAATCCTTTCAATCTGTTCCGGGCTCAGTGCAAAATCCTTGAAGAAATCATTAATTTCCTGATACTCCAGCATATTTTTTTTCTTTTTCGCCACAACAAGCAATTCCTGAAGCTTTGCCTGGAATTTTTCCGCTCTTTCCGCTTTTTCTTTCATTTTCTGGTCGTTTTTTTCTGCCATTTTATTCATCCTTCCTGTTCTATTCTGTATCTGTTCGCAAGAAAAGTGCGCTCTGCACGGATTTCCTGTGGAACAGGGAAAAATCTGTTCCGCACATCCTTGCGGTAAAAAAATCTGAAAGCGAACTGACTGAACAGTCACTATAGTTTGTCCTTAATCAATAGAAATATGCAATTTCTGCAGGTCTGCAAGCTGCCTTCGGTCCTCAATCAGCTTTTGCAGGCCGGCAATATCCGCAGGGTCCAGATGCCTGGAGCGGTATTCCATACTATTGCGCTTTACACGCACAATCGTTTCTTTCAATGCTTTTTCCTTCTCCTGGCGGGATTCCACCGGATGAATACGGGCATGGAACAAAGCCGCAATCTCCCGCTGCTGTTCTTCATCCGTAAACATACTGATAATGCGGGCGGGGTTCATCTCCCCCTTCTCATGCTGCCCATAAAGCATCTCTGCCGCCTGGTGGTAAATATCCTCCGTAAAATCACCCGGACCTATATATTTTCCAATCACTTCAAACAGTTTCGGTTCCTCAATCAGCCATGTCAAAAGCAGCCTCTGGGATTGCTTCATGCCATCCTCCTTCTTTTTGTTTTCATGTATGCCGCTTTTTAAAGGTTTCCGCTCCTTTGCAATACCGCCCCGGGTTCCGACGCTGCGCACAAGAGAACGAAGCTGTCCGAAACCGGTCTGATAACGCTCCGCCACCGCCTCGATATAATTCTCCCGTTCCAATTCTTCCTCAAATGTCAGAATTTTCTGCGCTACCTGATGGAAAAATGCCGTCTTGCTCTCCGGATCCCTCAAATCAAAATCCCGCTCCATCATCCGCACTTCAAAAAGAAAGCTGTTTTCCGCCGCGTCAATCCGCTTTTGGTATTCTTCCGCTCCCAGCGCTTTTATAAACTCATCCGGATCCTTGCAGGGGGTCATGCTGATTACCTTTGCCGTCAGCCCCGCCTCTTTCAGAATCGGAATTGCCCTCAGCGCCGCTTTCACTCCCGCGCCATCGCTGTCAAAGGTCAGATAAACCTCTTTTGTATAACGTTTCAGCAGATTAGCATGTCCCAAAGTAAGGGATGTGCCCAGGGACGCCACTGCATTGTCAAATCCCGCCTGGTGCAGAGCAATCACATCCATATATCCTTCACATAAAAGAATCTGATTCTTTTTTGAAATCCGCGCAAAATTCAACCCGTACAAATTCCGGCCCTTGTCAAAAATCATTGTCTCCGGTGAATTCAGATATTTGGGTTCTCCTTCTCCCATCACCCTGCCGCCAAATCCGATGACCCGGTTGTTGACGTCCATAATCGGAAACATCGCCCGGTTCCAGAACTTATCATAACCGCCGCGCTTTTCATCAATTGTCACAAGGCCGCTGTCTTTTAGTATATCATCCCCATATCCCTGTTTTTTCAAATACTGATACAGGTCGTCGCTGAATTTATTGGAATAGCCAAGCCCAAACCGCTGCATTGTCTCCGGGGTGAGCTTTCTGCCCTCGAAATAGCGCAGGGCATGCGCTCCCTGCGGGCTCCGAAGAAGCGTATAAAAATACTTTGCCGCGGTTTTGTTGATTTCCAGAATCTTAGCCCTTCGATCCGCCTGCTGCCTCTGGGCTGCGCTCATCTCCTGCTCCGGCAGTTCGACGCCCACCCTGTCCGCAAGGCTCTTAAGCGCCTCCTGAAACGTAAAATTTTCATACTGCATCACAAAGGTGAACACATTTCCCCCTGCTCCGCATCCAAAACAGTAATACATCTGCTTTCCGGGAGAAACCGAAAAAGACGGGGTCTTTTCATTATGAAAAGGGCAGAGTCCAAAATAGTCGCTGCCTTTCTTCTGCAGCCTCACATAACCGGAGATCACATCCACAATATCATTGCGGGAGCGTACTTCTTCAATCAACTCATCTGAATAGTAAGCCATAGCGCCCTCCTTTTTTCTGATTTATGTTCAATATACCTGCCATGATTTCGGCATAAAATATTCATTGTACTTTGCAACCGCATACTGGTCTGTCATACCCGAAATATAGTCGCATACAATCCTGTCTTTTGGCTCGCCGTCAGCTATCATCCTCAGATAGTAATCCGGCAGCAGTTCAATATGCTTTAAATAATACACAAATAACCGTTCCAACAGCTCTTTTGCCTTTGTTTCCTCACCTTTCGCCACCGGATTCGTATACACATTCTGAAACATAAACCGGCGAAGTCCCTGCATAGCCTGGGAAATATCATCAGACATACAAATTTCATTTTGATCCTGACTGTTGCTGATAATATTATGTATGAGCGTATTCAGCCGCGCACGGGTGCTTGAGCCAAGAATTTCCCGGTATTCCTGAGGAATATCCTCTTCCTTCAGCACATGAGCCCGTATAGCGTCGTCAATATCATGATTGATATAGGCGATTTTATCTGAGAGCCGGACAATTTTCCCCTCCAGAGTGGATGGTTTTCCATCTGTCTGATGGTTTAAGATTCCGTCCCGTACCTCCCAGGTCAAATTGAGGCCCCTTCCTTCTTTTTCCAGTTTTTCCACAACACGGACACTCTGCTCATTGTGCCGGAAGCCGCCCGCGCACAGTTCATTCATCATTCGCTCTCCGGCATGGCCAAAAGGCGTATGTCCCAGATCATGTCCCAGGGCAATCGCCTCCACCAAATCCTGATTCAGGCGAAGCGCCTTTGCTATGGTTCTGGCATTCTGTGAAACTTCCAGCGCATGTGTCAGCCGCGTCCGGTAATGATCTCCCTTGGGAGACAGGAAAACCTGTGTCTTATGCTTCAATCGCCGAAACGATTTACAATGCAGAATACGGTCTCTGTCTCTCTGAAAAACCGGGCGGATATCGCACTCCTCCTCCGGTACATCTCTTCCCTTCGAACTGTCACTCAACGTTGCAAAAGGACTTAAATACGTACGTTCCAGCAGTTCCATCTGCTCCCGAATCGTCATATAAAATCACCCCTTTTACCTATGCATACCCATTTAAACACTAAAAATGCATAAAAAACGGAACTTCTAATAAATATTTTCGGCGAAATACTCCGATTTCCTTTATTTTTTTACAAAAAAGTGTTCCAAAGCCTGAGAAATTTCCACGCAGCAGGGCACAAAAAAGCGCCAATGGAAGAATAAACGTTCTTCCATTGGCGCTTTCAGTATTTATTGCAGCCTGCCTTAAAATTGTCATAACCGTCTTTCCTTAAATCAGGCATATTTCCTATATACCTTCTGTACCCTCCTATACGTCCAGTTTCATATCGCCTTTCTGAATCCACCCGATTTTACGCATCCCCTCTGAAAAAATAAGATTTAAGACTGCCGGAAGCGCAAAATGCATCAGCAAAATCTGTACGGTAATTATCGGAACCGACATACCCGACTCTGCCATTGCTCCATATGCCGCAATCTGTCCCACAAAGCCCGCGGATCCCATACCTGAGCCAATCGGGGTACTGACCATGTGAAGTCCTGCTGACGCCACCGGACCCAAAATTGCGCTGGCAAGAATGGACGGCAGCCAGATAACAGGCTTTCGCATAATATTCGGCACTTGCAGCATGGATGTTCCCACACCCTGGGCGATTAATCCGCCTACTTTATTTTCCCTGAAGCTTGCCACTGCAAAACCTACCATCTGACAGCAGCATCCAACCGTAGCCGCTCCCGCTGCCAGTCCGGTCAACCCCATAGATACTCCCAGAGCCGCCGAGCTGATTGGAAGTGTCAATATCATCCCCATCAATACGGAAATTGCAATTCCTCCAATAACCGGGCGTGCCTCCACATTAATATTAACCAGATTCCCCAGCCATCTCATAAAGGCGGAAATTGGCGGTCCCACCAGATATCCTGCCGCGGCTCCTGAACAAATCGACACAAGCGGCGCCACAATAATATCTATTTTTGTCTTTCCTGCCACCAGGCGTCCCAACTCAATAGCGACCAGCGCCGCCACAAAAGCCCCCAGAGGCTCTCCTGCTTTTCCGAGCGCGAAACCCTCCAATGCTATATCCGGGAACGCGCCAATCATTCCTGCCACGGCTGCAGAAACAGTTACCAGAGGTCCCTGCCTGAACTTTGCTGCCACTCCTACGCCAATTCCGGCTCCGGTCACGGTTTTCGCCACATTGGCAACCGCTGTCAGATATGCGCCGGCATTTCCGCCCGCCAGCGTACCAATCTGACCAATAATCGTTCCGATAATCAATGTTGAAAAAAGTCCCAGAGCCATTCCGCTCAATCCGTCGATAAATATGTGATTTAATATCTTTTTCATGTTTTTCTCCTGTCTTGTCAGTTGTCAATACAGTATAACATAACATGCACAAAAAGAGAAGCCTTTTTTAAACGGATGTTTTTTAAACCGGAACCTGTCACCTTCTACATATTGTATTCCCCAAGACAATAATTGCCACGACATCAGCCAAAATAATACCTATACCACGACCATATTTCTCAAAAATAAGAAACCGCCGAAAAACGCCGCCATTTCAAGCAATTCCGGCCACAAAAAAACAGCCCTCCAAAATGGAAAGCTGTTTTTCTATCAAAGTCTGTTCTTTGATATGATGCAGGAAAAGGGACTTGAACCCTCATGAACGCAATGTTCACACGGACCTGAACCGTGCGCGTCTGCCAATTCCGCCATTCCTGCAAAGCGAACTCGCAAGGAATATAATACCTAAACCATTTAAAAATGTCAAGCACTATTTTATATTTTTTTAAATTAATTGTTACTATTTACAGCCATCCACGCCTCATTCGCAAAACTCGCTGCTACGCAGCTTCTGCACCCCGCTTTGCGGTGTGCGTTTTGCTCATGTGGGTGGAGTTCCTGCTTCGCAGTCAGATTTGGATCAGATGAACAGCTTCTTATGTGCAAGCACAACGAATCTGTGCATCTGTCCAAATCGGCTGTGAATTGTAACATTAATTTACCAAAAAAAGCCCATAACAAAATTTCAAAAATGTATTGACAATATTCTCTGTTTTTGCTATTATATCCAAGTCGTCGGAAAACAGATGACTTTGCGGAAGTGTCGGAACTGGCAGACGAGCAAGACTAAGGATCTTGTGACTATTGCAGTCGTGTGGGTTCAAGTCCCATCTTCCGCATTGTATGGTGCGAAGCAGAACGTAAACGGTTCGGGTTTCGCATCTTTTTTTATTTCACGGAATCCGGATGCCGAAAGCCCTGCAGTAAAATA
>CAZGMH010000083.1:6730-9364 GCA_964526765.1 uncultured Eubacterium sp. | reverse complement strand
TTTTTTCCCTGTTTTTTAATAAAATAGATATTGGGGTCAATGACTTCATCGACCCCAATATCTGCCCTTCGTTCTAATGAAACAATAGAGAAAAAAACTCCAATAATACATTATGATAATACAAGTATTTCAGGAAAAAATTTTCGTTGATATATTCGACACAGTATTCACCGGCATTGGTCCCGGCTATCAGGGCAAGGAACAAAAACAGCAGCCAGATAATAATAAACCCCTGAAATATTCCCGCAAATATTCCCAATGTCCGGTTAATTCCTTTTATGACAGGTATTTTATTTACTATGTTCAACATTTTTCCAATAACATTTACTATAATTAATGCAAGAATCAATGCCAGAAAAAAAGCCACGCCTGCCAATATCAAATCAGCCGTTTTGCTTCCGACAGCATCATATATGCCGGAGTCCTCCAGGGCGCTTTCACCTGTTCCCATTATATAGGAAGAAATTTTATCCGGCAGCGAAGCTCCCGCATCCAACGTCTGCTGCACAACATTCTCTATTCCGTTCTCTGTCCGTTCTTGTACGGCATTGGTACACCGCTCCTGTATAGACGTATAAATACCTGTGTTTTCTTTTACAAAATTGCTGATATGGGGAGTCGCATAACCAATCAATCCAATCAAAAGGATAATCGACACCAGTGAATACAAAATTCTCAAAAGACCCCGATTCCATCCTCTGATGGCACAAAACAGCAAAATTGCCAATACGATAATCAATAACCAGTTCATTCTTTATCCTCTGTTTCCTGCTCTGTCTTTCCAAACAGTTTTAATTGTATCTGATCTGTCTCTCCTTCCAGCAAAAATGCATAACTCCGATAGCCTTTCGTATGTATGATCCCGCAAATTTCTTTTTCAAATTCATACTGGAATTTTTTCAGCCCTCCAGATGTATAGATTGCACATTCCCTCTCATTATATAAACAAATCTCATGATTGTTCAAAAATCGTATATTATTATAGGACAAATCTGCCTGAACGGATACTGTTTCTGAACACTTCATATCGTAAACTTTAATATTACGCCGTGTTTCATCTTCATTGTTTGCAAACACAAGGCCGAAGTAACTATCGTCAAAAAATACACTCATTATTTCTTCTGTAACTTCCAGATGCGCACTCTCCTCCGGAATATCCGCTCCGGTAAATGTATACACGGCATTATCCCCAAAAGCAATCATCCGGTCGCCGCTAACATAGGAAATCTCAGGAATGACTGTATCCGGATAAGAAAAGGCGGATACAATATTGTCAATCTGATTTTGTCCCACTGCGCCAAAATTATAAAAATTAATGGTTGTTTTTGCCGAGCCTTCATTGATATCCAAAATAGCAACGCCAAGCTTTTTCCCATCGTGTGACAGGGCAATATCCATCGGAGTACCGCTATTCTCCACATGAATAGCTCCTTCTGCTAATTGTTCCCCATTCTTATTGTATAATGCCAGATAGCCGATCCCGTCGTCCTCCATCAAAACAGCAACCGTTCCCTGTGATGCCACTTCCATCTTTGTAATCGGCATATTAACACTAATTTTTCCCTGAAGTCCCTCCGTATTGAGAACATAGATATCCTTCCCCTGACGATCTGCAAATGCCACATATTTTTCGCAGATAGAAACCATCGGGTTTAGCATTTCATAGCTCTGGTTCCAAATTGCAGTATTATCCATATTTGTATAGGAAGCGCCATCATTACTGTATTTTAATATCTTTCCATTATATTCCAGAAAATGAGTTGCCGCCGTATCTGTGCGTTTCACCTGTTCTACAATTTTATAATCATCATATGACTTGTGCTGCATGTAAACATAATAAAAAATTCCTGCCGCCACACAAATCCCAACGATAATCGCCACAGCGCGGAGCCGCTTCATTCGGTGCTCCCGCACTTTTTGTTCTATTTCCTCCCAGTTTGTCTCAACCATATGCAGGTTGCTTTTTCCTGTGTTTTCCATTTCTTCCTCCAAAAGCGCCGTCTACTATAGGTATATCATAAAGCCACCGGGATTTCAATTTAAAATCCCAACACGAATGAATACTAAATCCCAATGCGCAAAATATTAAATCCCAATGCACAGGATACTAAATTCCAATATGCAGAATTTTTAATTTCAATATACAGGATACTAAATTCCAATATACAGAATTTTAAATCTCAATATACAGGATATTGAATTTCAATACACAGAATTTTAAATCTCAATACAACCGGATATATAGTATCCTTCTTTAATCAGCAGCGCAGCATTCCTAAGGCATCAAAAGTTTTTGCCCTTCATAAATCACATCCATATTTTCAATATTGTTCAGGGAACAAATTTCTTCAATCATATCTGTAGTGTGATACATGGACCGGCTTATAGAGACAAGGCTGTCTCCTTTTTGTACTGTATAATAAACCGGTTCCTGAGTGTTATCAGTCGGAACAGCCTGTCCGCTTTCTGTTTGAACGGCATCCTCACCGGAAGCTGCAGCGGCACTTTCGGCTGCCTGCTCCGGCTCCGCCTCCTGTAAAGGCACGGAAGTATCTTCTGCTTCAGGATTTTTGTCCGTTTCGCTCTGTGCAGATTCTTCCTGTTCCGGCTGTGTGGTCATTTCGTCAGAAGCGC
>CAZGMH010000083.1:2814-6630 GCA_964526765.1 uncultured Eubacterium sp. | reverse complement strand
CTTTCCAGCGTCCTCAGATTTTGATAATTTCCGATTTGTGTGACACCGGTAGCCGTAACAATTGCAAGGACTGCCACTCCCGCCACATAAATTACGGGCTGAACTTTTTTCTTCGGCGGCTTCTCATTTAACTTATTCATAATGGCACGATAATTCTGCGCCACATCTTCTTCCTTTTTTTCAAACTTCACAACATTATGCGGCATTTTGGGTTCCTGCCGTTCTTTTTCTGCAATCATGAACTCCTGCATCTGTGGATTTTTTTCATAATAAACCGCATAGCCGCTGATGCGCTGAAGGGTATGCTGCTCCTGGACAAAGAAAGCATCCAGTTTTTCCAGGGAATCTTCATAATAAAGGAAGTGTGAACCTCTGCTGTAGGTTGCCTCAAAAAACTGCTGAAGCTGCCGGTTCAGTTCCAGACTGCTGCCGTCCAGGTTGATATACCACCCAAGAATATCTCTGTCAGAAAAGTATTCTTTGATGCCCTGATATACCTTTCCCCAAAATTCCTGCTGCCGCCCGGCAGAGTCCTCCTGCACTTCGCCCTCTGCCGAAAGCCTGAAGTCCACCTTTTGCGCGCCGCTGACAAACACATACGATACGCCATCCCGGCGAATCACTTCTCCAAGCAGGACCGCTGCTATCACTTCATTTTCTTCCTTCTTCTGATGTAAAAACTGATGTACATAAGTATATACGAAATCTTCCACGTAAATTTTATATGTATCCCCAAAAGTTCCTATCTGACGAATATTTTTTGGCAGAACCAACTGCTTGTCCTTCTGATTTTCCACGATCTATCAACCTCTCTTTTTCTAAAATTATTCCTTTTATTCTGACCATATATGCGGGAGAATTCCCCGCTTTTTCACTGTGGATAAATAGTAGCATATATATGCCGTATTTTTTGGCGATTTATAAAAGAAGAATTCGCAATATCCGTCAACGCACGTCAAAAAAGCCCACGGCTCAAACGCCGCGGGCTTCCTTTTCTGTCGCTCTCTGTTGCTTTATACAAAAGCTTTCACTTTTTTGTAGATACTTTCTGCATCCAGCTCATATTTTTTGATGAGGTCTACAGCCGGTCCGGATTCACCGAAACGGTCATACACGCCAATTTTCATCACTTTCGTCGGAGCCTTTTCGCTCAATGTATCACATACCGCACTTCCCAGACCTCCGATTACGGAATGTTCTTCCACAGTAACCACTTTGCCTGTTTTTTGCGCAGATGCGATTACCAGTTCTTCATCCAGCGGTTTGATTGTGTGAATATTAATTACCTCCGCATCAACGCCATCTTCCGCCAGAAGTTTTGCAGCTTCCAAAGATTCATTTACGCAAAGTCCCGTCGCAATAATGGTCACGTCATTGCCTTCCCTGAGAACTACGCCCTTCCCGATTTCAAATTTATAATTTTCCTCATCATTGATAACCGGAATCGCCAGACGTCCGAATCGCAGATATACCGGTCCCTCGTACTCATAGGCCGCTTTCACTGCTGCTCTCGCCTCTACGTCGTCACACGGATTAATTACTACCATACCCGGAATCGTGCGCATCAGGGCAATATCCTCATTGCACTGATGCGTTGCTCCATCCTCACCTACGGAAATTCCCGCATGGGTTGCTCCGATTTTTACGTTCAGATGCGGATACCCGATGGAATTGCGAACCTGCTCAAACGCGCGGCCCGCCGCAAACATGGCAAAAGAACTCATAAACGGCACTTTCCCACAGGTAGAAAGTCCTGCTGCAATGCCCGCCATATTTGCTTCCGCAATACCGCAGTCAATATGTCTCTCCGGAAATGCTTTTTTGAATGTACCTGTCTTGGTTGCACCTGCAAGATCAGCGTCCAGTACAACGAGATTGTCGTGCTCTTTTCCCACTTCTACCAAAGCGTTTCCATAGCTATCTCTTGTAGCAATTTTCTTTACTTCTGACATAATGCTTCACCTGCTTTCTCTAATTCTTCCATCGCAATGGCAAATTCTTCATCATTCGGTGCCTTGCCATGCCAGCCTGCCTGATTTTCCATATAGGACACGCCTTTTCCTTTGACGGTCTTTGCAATAATAGCTGTCGGCCGACCTTTTGTCTCCCTGGCTTCTTTCAGGGCTGCTGCAATTTCGTCGAAATCGTTTCCATTGATATTGATTACATGGAAATTGAATGCTTCAAACTTCTTATCAATCGGATACGGTGAGCATACGTCTGCGATATTTCCGTCAATCTGCAATCCATTATTATCCACAAATAACACAAGATTGTCCAATTTGCGGTGACCTGCAAACATAGCAGCCTCCCAGATTTGTCCTTCCTGAATCTCACCATCCCCGGCAAGGGAATATACCCGGTAATCCTGTCCGTTCATTTTACCGGCCAAAGCCATTCCCACTGCTGCGGAAAATCCCTGTCCCAGAGATCCGCTCGACATATCAACACCGGGGATATGCTTCATATCAGGATGTCCCTGGAGAATGGAACCGATATGGCGAAGCCCTTCCAGTTCTTTCACCGGGAAAAATCCCCGATGAGCCAGTGTAGAATACAGCCCCGGCGCCACATGACCTTTAGAAAGTACAAAACGGTCACGGTTCTCATCTTTCGGATTTGCCGGATCCACGTTCATTTCTTCAAAATACAGATATGTAAAAATATCTGCCGCGGATAATGATCCGCCCGGATGACCGGATTTTGCGCTGTGTACGCCGGTAATGATACCTTTGCGTACTTCGACAGCCATTTTCTCAAGTTCTAACTTTGTCATAATTGTATCCTTTCTAACTTATATGTTAATATTTTCTGTTTCGCCGTCTGCGGACAGCCAAACAGGAAATCAAAGTTCCACTCTGCCTTCCAGAGCCCGCAATAAAGTCACCTCATCAATATATTCCAGGTCTCCGCCTACAGGAACGCCGCTGGCAATTCGCGATACCTTAATCCCGGTAGGTTTAATCAGCTTGCTGATATACATAGCTGTAGTTTCCCCTTCCAGACTGGAGTTGGTAGCGATGATAACCTCCTGTACTTCTCCCTGGAGGCGCTGCATCAATTCTTTCAGGCGTATATCCTCCGGCCCAATCCCCAGCATCGGTGAAATAGCCCCATGCAGTACATGATAAACGCCTTCATACTGTCCTGTCTTTTCGTATGCCGCCAGGTCCCTGGTCGTTTCCACTACCATAATCGTCCCATGATCCCTGGATGGATTTTTACAAATCGGACATTCCTCTGCATCCGTCAATGTAAAACAACTTTTACAATAACGGATATTCTTTCTTGCGTCAATGATTGTGCCCGCGAGCTGCTCCACCCTCTGTATCGGCATATTCAGGATATGAAAAGCCAAACGCTGTGCAGATTTACTGCCAATTCCGGGAAGCGAAGACAGTTCTTCGATTAGTTTGCTGATTTGTCTGCTGTAATAGTCCATTAGAATGGGAATCCTCCGCCTAAACCTCCGGTAATTTTAGACATGGACTGCTGTGAAAGTTCCTCCATCTTGCGCAGCGCCTCATTTGTGGCAGCCACAATCAGATCCTCCAGCATCTCGATATCATCCGGGTCTACAACCTCCTCGGATAGTTTTACTTTTACAATTTCTTTTTTGCCTGATACAGTCACTTCGACGGCTCCGCCGCCGGCTGCGGCCGTTACTTCTTTTTCTTCTAATTCTTTGGTCGCTGCTTCCATCTGACGCTGCATTTTCTGCGCCTGCTTCATCAGATTGTTCATATTTCCGGGCATTCCGCCCTGAAATCCTCCTCTTTTTGCCATCTATCAAATCCTCCTTAAACTTTCTTATTT
>CAZGMH010000083.1:0-2714 GCA_964526765.1 uncultured Eubacterium sp. | reverse complement strand
TTATTTTAATCTTCTATTTCAATATCCATATGGACAATTTGTTCCAGATCAATATAATTTTCTTCAAATGGGCGGTTAGAATCATTTTCTCTGACTATAAGCTCAATCTCTTTTCCCATTCGCCGGGAAATCATATCTGTCATTTCCTGTTTATGATGTTCCTCTGATACATAAGTATATGCCAAATCATCATCAAACACCAATACTAATTTGTTACCTTCTCCCAGACTTAAGTGTGCACTTTTTGCAAACGACCGGATAGTTCCCGGCAATTCCTGTATAATTGAGCGCCAGTTTTGTACCACTTGCCGGATATCCTCAGGAATCGCCTTCGGCATTTGAGGCGCCTTTTTTTCCGGCGGCACAGTTCTATTCTCCGGCACGGCTGCCGGGGAAGTATCCTCCCTGAAAAACACGCCTTTCTCCAACTGCTTTTCCAGCAAAGCCACGCGGTTTGCCAAAGCATCCTGTGTAGTCTCCATAGATGGGCGGCACAGTTTAATCAATGCGATTTCTATCAAAATTCTCTTCTGGGATGCGTACTTAATCTGACCTGACAATTCGGAAAAAACGCGGATGTAACGCATGATAACATCACTTTCTAGCATGTCCGCTTCCTCTTTCAGCAAAGCCAGATTTTCACTGGACATATCCAATATATCCTCCATCTGGTCTGAACTTTTTATCAGCAGCAGATTCCTCAGATACCAGACAAAATCTGTCACGAACTGTCCCAGTTCCCGCCCCTGAGCAATAAGTTCCTCCAGTATGCGGACTGCCTCCAAAATCTTATTCGCCGCAATCGCCCGCAGCAGACGGCTGAAAATCTCCGTATCCACCGCTCCCAGCACCTCAAGCACATGATCGTAAGTAAGCGTTTGTCCCATGTAAAAAGCGATACATTGATCTAAGAGACTCAGTGCATCCCGCATGGAACCATCGGCAGCCTTCGCCACATAGCGGAGCGCCTTTTCTTCTGCTTCCACCTGCTCCTCCTGCATCAATGCCGTAAGGCGGTCAGTTATCGTATCAATAGAAATTCTGCGAAAATCATATTTCTGGCACCGCGAAAGTATCGTAATCGGAATTTTGTGGGATTCCGTTGTCGCCAAAATAAAAATTACATACGACGGGGGCTCCTCCAGGGTTTTTAAAAGCGCATTAAAAGCACCGATAGAAAGCATATGCACCTCATCAATGATATATACTTTATACCGGCCCTCTGTCGGAGAATAGGAAACCTCCTCCCGAATCTGACGAATATTTTCCACGCCGTTGTTGGATGCCGCGTCAATCTCAATGACATTCATGGAGGTTCCCGACGCTATCGCCCTGCAGGATGCACACTCCCCGCAGGGGTTTCCTTCCACCGGGTGTTCGCAGTTTACCGCTTTTGCAAAAATTTTCGCGACAGTGGTCTTACCTGTTCCGCGGGTTCCGCAAAACAGGTAAGCGTGTCCGATCCGTTCCGCTTTTATTTGGTTTTTTAATGTTGTAACAATATGGTCCTGCCCCTTTACATCTTCAAATTCAGAGGGACGGTACTTCCGATATAAAGCCGTGTAGGACATCTTCGGCTCCTTTCTTTCGGATTCCTGTAATTTTTATCTAATCGCCAAAACAGATACCGGTCAGTTTTGCCTCCTTGATGAGCTGACAGTCCGGCTCAACCATCTTTAACTTGCCCGCGACATCTCCCAACGGTACCTTTCTGGTTTTTCCATTTACCATTCCTACCATATAGCCATACTCGTCATCCAGAATGAGTTTTGCCGCATGGGCGCCAAGCTGTGTACAAAGTACACGGTCATATGGGCATGGGCTTCCGCCTCTCTGCATATGTCCCGGAACCGTAACACGTACTTCGCTTCCGGTAAGCTGCTGAATCTTCGCCGCCACTTCATAGGAAACGGACGGATACTTCGCCTCTTTCTGTTTCGCCTTCAGCTCCTTTTTGGAAAGCTTTGCATCCTGTTTTGAGATAGCCCCTTCAGCTACCGCAAGAATGGTAAAGCCTTTTCCGGCGCGGGTACGTTTATTGATAGCGTCTACAACCTTATTAATGTCATACGGAATCTCCGGAATCAGGACAATATCCGCTCCGCCTGCGATTCCGGCATGAAGAGGCAGCCATCCTACCTTATGCCCCATGATTTCTACGATAAATACACGGTTATGGGATGCCGCTGTCGTATGAATATAATCAATAGCATCCGTTGCAATATTCAAAGCGCTCTGAAAACCAAAAGTAACATCCGTGCCATAAATATCATTGTCAATCGTCTTGGGAAGATGGATAATATTCAATCCCTCTTCGCGCAGCAAATTCGCAGTTTTCTGAGTTCCATTTCCCCCCAGAATTACCAGGCAGTCCAGATTCAGCTTATGATAAGTATGCTTCATCGCTTTTACTTTATCCAGGCCGTTATCATCCGGCACACGCATCAACTTAAACGGCTGTCTCGATGTGCCGAGAATTGTCCCGCCTTTTGTTAAAATACCGGAAAAATCCCGGGATGTCAAAAGACGGTAATTGCCGTAAATCAATCCCTTATATCCATCATAAAATCCGTAAATTTCCAGTTCATCCAGATTTGTGCTCAATCCTTTTACCACTCCGCGCATTGCCGCGTTTAAAGCCTGACAATCTCCGCCGCTTGTCAGTATTCCAATCCTCTTCATAATTTATATTTCTCCTCTCCATAAATCCAAAA
>CAZGMH010000082.1:0-9411 GCA_964526765.1 uncultured Eubacterium sp. | reverse complement strand
GAAAGGACGGGCGAACAAATGAAAGCATTTCTGATTTTGGAAGACGGAACGGTATTTACCGGGTCAAGCATCGGCTCCGACAGGGAAGTCATCAGTGAAATCGTATTTAATACTTCCATGACCGGTTATCTGGAGGTTCTCACAGATCCGTCTTATGCGGGACAGGCGGTAGTAATGACCTATCCGTTAATCGGCAACTATGGAATTACTCCTGATATGGAGTCCGGCAGACCCTGGCCGGACGGATATATTGTGAGGGAGTTATCCAGGATCCCGAGCAATTTCCGCTGTGAGGGAACGATTCAGGATTTTCTGAGAGAACATGATATTCCGGGAATTGCAGGGATTGATACAAGAGCGCTTACGAAGATCCTCCGGGAAAAAGGTACGATGAACGGAATGATCACGACCAATGAAAATTATGATTTTGAAGAAATTCTTCCGCGGCTGAAAGCCTACACGACAGGGAATGTGGTGGACAAGGTGACCTGCAGCGGGAAAAAGGTATTACATGGCGACGGTCCAAGAGTAGCGCTGCTCGACCTCGGCGCAAAAAACAATATCGCACGTTCCCTGAATCAAAGGGGATGCGAAGTGACAATTTATCCGGCGCATACATCCGCTGAAGATATTCTGGCGGAAAATCCCGACGGCATCATGCTTTCCAATGGGCCGGGGGATCCGAAGGAATGTGCCGATATTATAAAAGAAGTGAGAAAACTGTATGAGTCTGACGTGCCGATTTTTGCAATCTGTCTGGGACATCAGCTGATGGCGCTGGCAACAGGGGCGGATACGCACAAATTGAAATACGGACACCGCGGCGGCAACCATCCGGTAAAGGATCTGCAGACCGGGCGCGTCTATATATCTTCCCAGAATCACGGCTATGTGGTAGATACGGACGGGCTGGATCCCGCCGTTGCGGTTCCCGCTTTTGTCAACGTAAACGACGGGACAAACGAGGGGTTGAAATATACCGGGAAAAATATATTTACCGTGCAGTTCCATCCGGAAGCGTGTCCCGGGCCACAGGATTCCGGTTATCTGTTCGATGTGTTTTTGGAAATGATGGGAGGGAATGAATAATGCCAAAGAATCCGGAGATCAAAAAAGTACTGGTGATCGGTTCCGGTCCGATTGTCATCGGCCAGGCGGCGGAATTTGACTATGCGGGCACACAGGCATGCCGCTCCCTGAAAGAGGAGGGCGTGGAAGTCTGCCTGGTGAACTCCAACCCGGCGACAATCATGACGGACAAACAGATTGCGGATCAGGTATATATCGAGCCGCTCACCATAGATGTGCTGAAGAAAATTATTTTAAAGGAAAAACCGGACAGCGTACTCCCTACCCTTGGCGGACAGGCGGGATTAAACCTTGGTATGGAACTGGCGGAATCCGGTTTTCTGGAAGAAAACGGCGTGAAATTAATCGGAACGACCGCCGAGACGATCTTTAAAGCGGAGGACCGCCAGGCGTTCAAGGATACGATGGAAAAAATCGGCGAGCCGTGCGCCGCCTCCCAGGTCGTAAATTCTGTGGAGGATGGGATCCGGTTTACGAACACCATCGGGTATCCGGTTGTGCTCCGCCCCGCCTTTACGCTTGGGGGAAGCGGGGGCGGTATCGCCCACAATGAGACGGAACTTGTGGAAATCCTCACAAACGGACTGCGTCTGAGCCGCGTGGGGGAAGTCCTTGTGGAACGGTGTATCGCCGGATGGAAAGAAATCGAATATGAGGTGATGCGCGACGCGAAAGGAAACTGCATCACCGTATGTAATATGGAAAACGTCGACCCGGTCGGCGTCCACACCGGCGATTCTATCGTGGTGGCCCCGTCGCAGACATTGAGCGATAAGGAATACCAGATGCTGCGCACCTCCGCCTTAAATATCATCAGCGAGCTGAATATCACCGGCGGATGCAATGTGCAGTATGCGCTTCATCCGGAGTCATTCGAGTATTGCGTGATCGAGGTAAATCCCCGTGTCAGCCGTTCATCGGCGCTGGCTTCCAAGGCAACCGGGTATCCGATTGCCAAGGTGGCTGCGAAAATCGCTTTGGGATATACCCTGGATGAAATCAAAAATGCGATTACCGGAAAAACATACGCAAGCTTTGAGCCGATGCTCGATTACTGTGTGGTGAAGATTCCGAGACTTCCTTTTGACAAATTTATCACCGCGAAGCGTACGCTTACCACACAGATGAAAGCCACCGGGGAGGTAATGAGTATATGCACCAATTTTGAAGGCGCCCTGATGAAAGCGATCCGCTCCCTGGAACAGCATGTGGACAGCCTCTTTACACTGGAGTACCGGAATCTCTCCTATGACAAATTAGTTGAGAAGCTGAAGGTTGTGGATGACAGGAGAATCTGGGTCATTGCGGAGGCATGCCACAGAGGAATGTCCTACGATATCATTCATGACATTACGAAGATTGACAAATGGTTTATCGACAAGATAGCAATCCTGGTGGAGATGGAGCGGCGCCTGATCAGCGAACCGCTGACGGTAGAACTGCTGAGGGAAGCAAAACGGCTGGAATTTCCGGACAACGTAATTGCGCAGCTTACCGGGAAAAGCCCGGCATACATCAAAGATATGCGTTATACCAACGATATTACCGCCTCTTTCAAGATGGTTGACACCTGCGCCGCGGAGTTCGAGGCAACCACGCCCTATTATTACTCCTGTTTTGACGGAGAAAACGAGGCGGAAGGAAAAAGTGACAGGAAAAAAATCCTCATACTTGGCTCCGGCCCGATTCGGATCGGACAGGGTATCGAGTTTGACTTCTGTTCCGTTCACTGTACCTGGGCTTTCGCGAAAAAAGGGTATGAGACAATTATCATTAATAACAACCCGGAAACCGTTTCCACGGACTTTGATATTGCGGATAAACTGTATTTTGAGCCGTTGACCCCGGAGGATGTGGAAAATGTTGTAAATATCGAAAAACCTGACGGGGCGGTCGTACAGTTCGGCGGACAGACTGCGATCAAGCTGACGGAAGCTTTGATGAAAATGGGCGTTCCGATTCTCGGGACAAAGGCTGAGGATGTGGACGCCGCAGAGGACAGGGAGCTGTTCGATCAGATTTTACAGCAGACAGGAATCCCGAGGGCGGCAGGCGGGACCGTATTTACTGCGGATGAGGCAAAGAAAGTGGCGAACCGCCTCGGCTATCCGGTTCTCGTCCGTCCTTCCTATGTGCTGGGCGGCCAGGGAATGCAGATTGCCTTTAATGACCAGGAAATCGAGGAATTTATCGGTATTATTAACCGTATTGCCCAGGACCATCCGATTCTGGTAGACAAATACCTGATGGGAAAAGAAATCGAGGTCGATGCGGTGTGCGACGGGACCGATATCCTGATCCCGGGCATCATGGAGCATATCGAGCGTACCGGCGTCCATTCGGGAGACAGTATTTCCGTATATCCGGCGCCTTCCATCAAAGGAAAAGTGCAGGATACCATCGTGGAGTATACAAAACGTCTGGCCCAGGCGCTCCATGTAGTGGGAATGATAAATATCCAGTTTATTGTGATGGGGGAAGAGGTATATGTAATAGAAGTAAACCCCCGTTCTTCCAGGACTGTGCCGTACATCAGCAAGGTGACGGGTATCCCGATCGTCGACCTGGCGACCAGGGTAATCCTGGGCGAGAGTTTAAAGGAGATGGGATATACGCCGGGGCTTGCGCCGGCGGCGGATTATATCGCAGTCAAAATGCCGGTATTTTCCTTTGAAAAGCTGCGCGGAGCGGAAATCAGCCTCGGTCCGGAAATGAAGTCCACGGGCGAGTGCCTTGGCATCGCGAAAAACTTTAATGAAGCTCTGTACAAGGCGTTTCTCGGAGCGGGAATCGAGCTTCCGAAGCATAAGCAGATGATTATGACGGTAAAGGATGCGGACAAACCGGAGGCTGTGGGCGTGGCGAAGCGGTTTGAGGCTCTCGGTTATAAAATTTACGCCACCAGGAGTACTGCAAAATATTTGCAGAAGCACGGAGTGAATGCGCTGCGCATCAATAAAATTTCCCAGGAGTCCCCGAATGTTATGGATTTGATTCTCGGACACAAGATCGATCTGGTGATCGACACGCCGACCCAGGGGCGGGATAAGCACCGGGACGGCTTCCTGATCCGCAGGAACGCGATCGAGACGGGGGTCCACTGCCTGACCTCCATGGATACGGCGAATGCGCTCGCCCTGAGTCTGGAGACAGCGAGCGACCAGATGACAATGATCGATATTGCCACCGTGAAAAATGTGTAAACCTGACGGCTAAGTAAAAAGAATCTGCCGCCGCCAATGCCATGTCTGTATGGCAGGGCGGCGGCAGGTTCTTTTTATGCGCAATCTGCATCATCCCTGATTTCCGCAGTAAATCAGGGACTCCGAGAGCCAGATTAATTTTATTTAAAATTTATAAATAACAAATATGTAGAAAAACACATCATATTTTTTGTGAATTATTTACAAAATAGAAAAACACATTGTATTAAAATAAAAACATAATGTGAAAAAAATAACAAAAATGCACAAAAAAAATAAAAAAAATAGGTTACATTGTGGTAAGTGAGAGAAAAAATAGAAATTATGTTACAGGATAGTTAGTGTTGCAAAGTGGCGGTTCGTGTGCTAAAGTCTTAAATATAAGCGAGCTGGTTGAGAGCTTGAAAAATAAAGGCTTATGCCATTTTTTAGAAATTAGGGAAACAGAGAACTGAAGAAGTTTTGGAAATCCTTATTTTTTTTACAACGTATGTTAAAAAAATAACATACATTATGCACGATTTTCGTTGTCAGGAAAATGACAAAAAGTTTTTCAATTTTCTTATTTAATTTATGTAAAATGACGGATGAAAAGTTGCAAAAATTGTAGTTAAGTGCTAAAATAACCTTATCTAGCGTTATTCTTTTGAAATAATTACTAGAGGTATATTTTAAAAGTGAAGAAGGAGAGAAAAAAATGGCAAAGAAAGTAGTTTTAGCAGGCGCTTGCCGTACTGCAATCGGCAAAATGGGAGGACAGTTTGGTAATACCCCGGCTGTGGAATTGGGATCTATCGTTATCAAAGAAGCGATTAAAAGAGCAGGCGTTGCTCCGGAGCAGGTTGATGAGGTAATGATGGGCTGTGTAATCCAGGCTTCCCAGGGCCAGAACGTTGCCCGTCAGGCATCCATCAAAGCCGGTATCCCGAATGAAGTACCTGCATTTACATTAAACGTTGTATGCGGTTCCGGTCTGAAATGCGTAAATGAAGCTGCAAATATGATTATGGCCGGCCAGGCAGACATCGTTGTAGCAGGCGGTATGGAAAACATGTCCATGGCTCCGTATGCGTTAAAGAAAGCCCGTTTTGGTTACAGGATGAACAATTCTACAATTATTGATACAATGGTAAATGATGCGTTATGGGATGCGTTCAACAACTACCATATGATGATTACAGCAGAGAACATCTGCGATCAGTGGGGACTTACCCGCGAGGAATTGGACGAGTTTTCAGCGGCTTCCCAGCAGAAAGCGGTAGCAGCCCAGGAAAACGGATCTTTTGATGATGAGATTGTTCCGGTTCCTGTAAAAGTGAAAAAAGAAACTGTTCTGATTACAAAGGACGAAGGACCGCGTCCGGGAACGACAGCAGAATCCCTCAGCAAATTAAGATGCTGTTCCGGAAAAGAGGGCGGACTTGTTACAGCGGGCAATGCTTCCGGTATCAATGACGGCGCTGCAGCAGTTGTTGTAATGAGCGAAGAGAAAGCAAAAGAGCTGGGCGTTAAACCGATGGCTACATTTGTTGCAGGCGCTCTCGGCGGATGCGCGCCGGAGATTATGGGTATCGGTCCGGTTCCGGCTACAAGAAAAGCATTAAAGATTGCCGGTCTCGGAATGGATGATATCGATATTATCGAAGCAAACGAAGCTTTTGCAGCCCAGTCCGTAGCAGTTCAGAAAGAGTTGGGCTTCAGTTCTGACAAATTAAATGTAAACGGCGGCGCTATCGCGCTTGGACATCCGGTAGGAGCTTCAGGCTGCCGTATTCTTGTTACACTGTTACACGCTATGCAGAAGAGAGACGTTAAATACGGTCTTGCTACGCTGTGTATCGGCGGTGGTATGGGTTGTGCCACAATCGTTAAGAAAGAAGATTAATTATTCAAAAGGGCAGACGTTTCTTTTTGGAATCATGTCTCCGGCATGACTGCAGATGTATGCAGATAAATCATAGCAGGAATGCCGGGGCATTCCTGCTTTTTTGCGGTGAAAAAAAGGCTAATCTATGGAACTGATTGTTGGGGTATGGCAGTCGGAGGTTTTCATATTTAGTACATAAATTTCATTTTAAGGAGGAAATATCATGAAGGTTGGTATTATTGGAGCAGGTACAATGGGATCCGGTATCGCGCAGGCTTTTGCCCAGACAGAAGGATATGAAGTATATTTGTGCGATATCAATGATGAGTTTGCTGCAAACGGTAAAAACAAAATTGCAAAGGGCTTTGAAAAAAGAATTGCAAAAGGTAAAATGGAGCAGGCGGCGGCTGATGCTGTCCTGGCTAAAATTACCACGGGAACAAAAGACATCTGTACGGACGTTGACTTGATTGTAGAGGCGGCTTTGGAGGTTATGGATGTTAAGAAACAGACGTTTAAAGAGTTACAGGATATCGTTCCTGCAGAATGTATTTTTGCAACAAATACATCTTCTTTATCCATTACAGAAATTGCGGCAGGTCTTGACAGACCGGTTATCGGTATGCATTTCTTCAATCCGGCTCCTGTAATGAAGCTGATCGAGGTAATTAAGGGTGAAACTACTCCGGATGAACTGAAAGATAAAATCGTTGAGATCGCCAAATCCATCGGGAAAGTTCCTGTACAGGTCAATGAAGCGGCAGGCTTTGTTGTAAACAGAATTCTGGTTCCGATGATTAACGAGGGTATCTGTGTACTGGAAGCCGGCGTTGCCAGTGTAGAAGACATCGATGCGGCTATGAAATTAGGCGCGAATCATCCGATGGGACCTTTACAGTTAGGCGATTATATTGGCCTGGATATCTGCCTTGCCATTATGGAAGTTATTTATGCGGAAACAGGCGATCCGAAATATCGTCCGGCTCCATTGCTCAGAAAAATGGTACGTGCCGGCAAACTTGGCTGCAAAACAGGTATTGGTTTCTACGATTACAGGAAATAAGACAGCGTAGGAACAGAAGTTTTGTGTTATGGGGGAGATTTCCCTTGTCTGAAAATAAAAAGCCGGCCATGTCGGCTTTTCATTTAAAAATGGAGGAAGATTAAAAAATGGATTTCGCATTAAGCAAAAAACATGAAATGGCGAGAACTCTTTTCAGAGATTTTGCACAGGCAGAAGTAAAACCTCTTGCACAGGAGGTTGACGAAAACGAACAGTTCCCAATGGAAACCGTGAAGAAGATGGCAAAAGCCGGCTTCATGGGTATTCCGGCTCCGAAGGAGTATGGCGGACAGGGATGCGACGTTCTTACATACGCTATGTGCGTGGAAGAACTGGCAAAAGTATGCGGTACAACGGCAGTTATCTTATCCGCGCATACATCTCTTTGTATCGATCCGATCCTTACTTACGGTACGCCTGAACAGAAAGAAAAATATGTACCGGATCTTGCTGCCGGAAGAAAACTTGGCGCTTTTGGACTTACAGAGCCGGGCGCCGGCACAGACGCGCAGGGACAGCAGACAAAGGCTGTACTGGACGGGGACGAGTGGGTATTAAACGGCTCCAAATGCTTCATCACAAACGGAAGCTATGCAGATGTTTACATCATCATCGCAGTTACGGGGACGATTGAAAAACGCGGCAGAAAACAAAAAGAAATTTCTGCATTTATCGTAGAAAAAGGAACGCCGGGATTCTCATTTGGTACAAAGGAGAAGAAAATGGGTATCCGCGGTTCAGCTACTTACGAATTAATTTTCCAGGATTGCCGTATCCCGAAAGAAAATTTACTGGGACAGAAAGGCAAAGGATTCGGTATCGCTATGCATACCCTGGACGGCGGACGTATCGGTATCGCGGCGCAGGCACTTGGCCTTGGAGAGGGCGCCCTGGAAGCTACTATCGCTTATGTAAAAGAGAGAAAACAGTTCGGCAGAAGCATTGCCCAGTTCCAGAATACACAGTTCCAGCTTGCCGACATGGCGACAAGAATGCAGGCGGCACAGCTTATGGTTTACAGGGCGGCAAGGGCGAAAGACACCCAGAAATCATATGGTTTCGAGGCGGCCCAGGCAAAATTGTATGCGGCGGAAGCGGCAATGGACGTTACGACAAAAGCTGTACAGTTACATGGTGGTTACGGTTACATCAGGGATTATGATGTAGAACGTATGATGCGCGACGCCAAGATCACGGAGATCTATGAAGGTACATCGGAAGTTCAGCGTATGGTAATCTCTGGCGCGTTACTGAAATAAGGAGGAAATTAATCGTGAAAGTAGTAGTATGTATAAAACAGGTACCTGATACAGCAGGCGGCGTACAGTTCAACCCGGACGGTACCCTTAACAGAGCTGCAATGCTTACAATCATGAACCCGGATGACAAAGCCGGATTAGAGGCGGCGCTTAGATTAAAAGATCAGTACGGCGCGGAAGTAACAGCAGTTACAATGGGTCTGCCGAAAGCTGAAGAAGTTCTCCGTGAAGCTATGGCTATGGGCGCAGACAAAGGCGTTCTGATCACAGACAGAGTTCTCGGCGGCGCAGACACATGGGCAACCTCCTCAACGATCGCAGGCGCCCTTAGAAAAATGGAATTCGATCTCATCATTACAGGCCGTCAGGCTATCGATGGCGATACCGCCCAGGTAGGTCCTCAGATTTCCGAACATATGGATATTCCTGTAATTTCTTATGCGCAGGATATCAAAATTGAGGGCGACAGCGTAATCGTTCAGCGTCAGTATGACGACAGATATCATATGGTAAAAGCCAAAATGCCTTGCTTAATTACAGCGCTGGCTGAATTAAATGAGCCGCGTTACATGACTCCAGGCGGAATTTTTGATGCTTATGATGCAGAGATCACTGTACTCAGCAGAGCCGACCTGGTAGGTTTGGATGATTCCAATATCGGTCTGAATGGTTCTCCGACAAAAATCGCAAAAGCGTCCGATAAAGTAAGAAAGGGCGCCGGTGAGAAAGTCGTACTTGATACGCCGGAAGAATCGGTAGACTACATTATGGACAAATTATTAACAAAACATGTAATCTGATTGAGCAAAGGAAAGTGGTGAGATAGAATGGGAGCAATGACAAACGAAACAATCGCTCAGTACAAAGACGTATTTGTTTTTGCACAGCAGGTTGATAACGAATTAAGCGGTATCGCTTTTGAATTACTTG
>CAZGMH010000081.1:0-9471 GCA_964526765.1 uncultured Eubacterium sp. | reverse complement strand
TCATAATCTTTATGGGCAACGATTGCGATACTTAATCTGCGGTTCATTATCATACTATACTTTCCCCTGATTCAGGTTTTCACATATGTCAAACCATTTCTATAATTATCGAGAGATATTCTGGCTTCTTCCGCCAAAAAAATCCCTTTTTAATATCTCCTTAATCTCGTACCCCGCTCCATTTTCCGGAATACAAAATTCTGTTTTTATAAGCTCCCGCCTTTTCTCTGCCAACGGATCCTCACCGTTTTTAAGCATAATGAGATGTTTTTCTAATTCTTCCCAATCCTTTGCCCAGTAAAACCCTTTCGATAATTTTTCTGCAAATTCATTCAAATGTATCTCTTTATACGTAAAAATAACAGGCTTTTCCGTCAGAAAGTATTCCGGCATAATTGAAGATTCATCGGTTATAAGAACGTCCGACGAATAAAAACTCGGCAGATAGTCCTGCTGCGCATCAATCGACATGATATCCGATTTCTCATACAGTGCTTTATACTCATCTACCTGCTGCTTTGTCATCTGTCCCTTCTCGATAAACTCGGCAAACGCCTGGGGATGCGGACGGAACAGCAGTTCCATTTCCTTATTTTCCTGAACATACTGCGGCAGTTTGTCTTTATAGTCAAAAAATGTACAGTTTCCCTCATTCATACTCCATCTGGGCGTCCACATTACACGGAATAATCCTTTTTCCCGGGGATTTATCCAGGAACTGCTTTCTGCGCTGCGATAACGCTCAACTCCATCCAGTTTCGGATAACCGGTCAAACAAATGTTGCAATGGCTGTGCACTGCATTTTCCGGGACTCTCTCCACATAATATTTCTGCATTTCCGGAAATTCCGCAAAATGAAAATAAACATTTTCCAAAAATGTTTTCGGAAAAGATTCTTCCGCTATCATACCTCCCATGAAGGGCATACCATAATGTACATAACTCAGCTTTGTATACAATGATACTACATCACTTTTATACTCAGGAGGTCTGCATATATCATACGGCGTCTGGAAAAATACATAGTCCGGCTGCAGCGAGCGCAGGTCATACCACGCATGCTTTTCATAATCATATCCCTGAATAACACGGCACGGATAATTCTCAAAAAATTTTTCCGCGCCTTCGGAGACATATTCCTCATGGTTTAGTCCCAGCTTTGGAAGCTGCTTTTTATTTGGTATCGTCACAATGGTTACGTCAAACGCTTCATCCTGATTACACGACTCAAATACCGTTCGGAGTGAATTCCAGATTGCCGCTCTGTGGCAGACAAACACAACTTTGATTTTCTCATTTTTCAGATTTCTGATCTGGCGCTGCAGTTCCACAATCGTACTTCCCTGCATCCGCAGTTTTTCCTGCATGGAATTATCTCCATAATCTCTCAGTATTTTCTGAACTACTTTTCTTATCAACTCCATAATATCGCTAGCTCCATTCCATGATGGTCTTTCCATATGGTTTTCTTATATCACTCTCAAAAGCCTTTTTCATATCATCAATTCCGGATACCGGGACAATATTAGCTGCCAGATTCGCAAGACTGTCCAAAATCTCCGGATGGTTCTGATAAATTTCCACTGTTTTTAAAAAATCTTCTCTGCCGCTTCTGCTGCTGCCAAAAAGCCGCAGCCCCTTTTCCAACACCATCCTCGTGTTAATTGGCACCGGATATTCCGATACACCCAGCAGGGCGATTGTTCCCTCCGGATTGATATGGTCAATAATCTGGGCAATGGCTCTCTGCGACCCTTCTCCGCCTACGCACTCGATTGCATGATCCACCAATATTCCTTCCGGTATGCGCCCCACATGAAAAGTCTCATCCACAAAGGAAAAATCCGCCAATTTCTCCTCACTGACTCCAAACACATAGATTTTTGTGCCCGGATACAACATTCGAAACATCATTGCCGTGATATATCCAAGATTGCCGTCTCCCCATATGCCAACCACATTCCTGCGGGCATGAGCGATCCTTCCAAACCGGAGAAGTGCATGGACGCTGACACTGATAATCTCGGTAAAAGCCGCCACATGGTCATCAATCCCCGCCGGCAGAGGTACCAGGCGATCCGCCTCCATTGGTACATACTCCTGCATAAAACCGTCAAATCCGCTTGCCCGGAATTTGCTGGAACGAAGATAATTTTCCGCAATGATATCATCCTGCTGCGTCGGCGTATTCGGTATCATGATGACCTTTTCGCCAATTTTAAACTGTCCGGAATTGTCATATACAACTTTTCCAATCCCCTCATGTATCAGCGCCATAGGAAGCTTCTGTTCCAGAACCCTGGCATCCCGAAGTCCCTGATAATATCTCTGGTCTGCATGGCAAATCGACAAATGTGTCGGACGAACAATCGTCTGCACACGGTTCAAATCAATATCACTGAACATAATTTCAAATCTTCTGGGCGCCACCAATCGAAAAATCGTGTTTAACATAGTCCATCATTCCCCGTCAATAATGTCTCCGCAACCTTTAAATCATACGGATAGGTAATTTTGATATTATATACCTCTCCTCTGACCAAATACACTTTCTCTCCCCGGATTGCAAATATTTTTGCCGCATCCGTTAATATTTCTTTCTCTTCATCAGATAAAGAATCATACAAATCCCAGAGCTTTCTCGCATTGAAAGATTGCGGCGTCTGTCCCTGATAGAGCTTGCTCCTGTCCGGGATTTCCGTTATCACCGTATTGTCGTCGCTTCGAACAATTGTATCTGTGGCCGGAAATACCGTATCACAGGCGCCGTACCGTTTGGCCATCTCAATATTCTCTTCGAGAATCCGATGCGTCACAAAAGGCCGTACCGCATCATGAGTGACAATAACCGTCTCTTCATCCACTCCCGTCTGATTGTCAATATAACGGACAGCATTCATAATCGTCTCATTTCGTGTACTGCCTCCGGCAATCACAACGAGACGCTCATCATCCTTCAAATATTTCCGAATCAGATTTTTGGTATACATCACCCACTGTTCCGGGCAGAGAATCAGTATTTTTTCAAATTTATCATTCATGTAAAACTTCTCTACCGTATGTATGATAATGGGCTTCTCCCCAATCATCAAAAACTGTTTCGGTTTTTCCACATTGCCCATCCGGTTTCCCATGCCGCCGGCAAGCACTACTCCGTATACCATTTTCCTTTTCCTCCGATCTATTAACAATATGCTTTCATACTTACTGTCTTTTTTATCTTATTTACGGCAAAAATGAGGAAATATTTTATGAGCCACAATGTCATCCGGCATCTCTTTCCAAAATTTTGTTCCTCATACAAAAGCCACTGTTCAGACAACACCAGTCCATCCCGCGTAATCTGCTCCAGATACTTTTCCCGGATTTCTGCCGGAATCCCTTTTCTGCCGCGCCACACGGACAATATATTATAAAAATGCCGAATTACCGACTCCTTTTCATAAGCCGGATTTATCTGCATCTCAATATCCCAGTCTATCAGATTAATCAGATGTTTTTCCAGTGCATCCACCGAATTCCAAGAAGAATTTTCTATCTGGCGGTAATTTGCCATGGCCTCCGGCAGATAAAGCAATTTCCCGTATTCCAGCAGACTATACACAATAATATTGTCATCAAAATATGCCGGATTGATTTTTTCGGGGAATTTCCCTTTGAATACATTTCGAAACATCACCGTATCACTGTGAAAATACATGCCATCCCGCCAGTAATCTTTTCCATCCACTTTAAACTGTTTTTGATATGGATTGATTAATTCCTTTTTCTCCTCATTCCAGTATAACCAGATATTGTGCGCACATGCCACGCAGTTCCGATTTTCGGGAGCTTCCAGCGTGTCCACCTGTTTTTGAAGTTTATGGCAGTCGGTATAAACATCATCCCCGTCCAGAAAGATTAAATACTCTCCTCCGGCATGACGCAGCAGATTGATGCGGTTTTTTGACGCCCGCTCAATCCGATTGTATTTTTTTCCCGGCTGTCTGTCCATGATAAACAAACGCAGTTTGTCTTTATGCTGTTTCTCATACTCTCTCACAATATCAATGGTTCCGTCATCCGAGCCATCGTCCCCCACTAAAATTTCGTAAGAAAAATCTACTTTCTGTTCCAGCACGCTATCCAGTGTTTCCGCTATAAAAGCTTTTAAATTATAAGTCGTAATCATTACACTCAGCTTCATGATGTTTCCTTCTTTTCACGCATAATCTGAATATAGCCCAAAATCGCATTTCTCTTCCAGATAAATATTCCGATAATCACCGCCGCAATCGCATAACGTATCCACATATACCCATATACAATATTTACTAAAAGCGTCAGTCCCAGCATCGCCGCACCTACAACCAACATCCATTTCTCATCATAAGTGCGCGCTCCATCCATATGCTTCCTGCTGACAACGCGATAGAAACAGTAGTGCCCCACCGCATACAGCATATAGCAGAACAACGTCGTATATCCGGCAGCATAATATCCGAATTTTGGAATAAAAATCCAGTTCAAAAGTACATTCAAAGCTGCCGACAATACAGATGCAACCATGACAAATATATTTTTCCCATAATAAAATTCAATCGTTGAAAAGAAATCATACAACAGCATAAAAAATACGCTTAAGGCAATTGGTGGAATTACAAAAATCGCATTTGCATATTTGCTTCCCGCAAAAATAAATATCAGCTCCGGTGCAAATAACATCATCATCAATATCAGGCCCGACATTAATATCAGCAGGATATTTCCCATTTTTCTGATATCCGCATAAGATTTGCGTTTCAGGCAGCCATACGCCCAGGGCAGAAACGAAGCGTTAATCGCCGACATAAAAAGCTGCAGCATCGTTGCCACGCTGTAAGCAAGGCTATAGTTCGCTGTCGCCGTATCTCCGACAATTTTGCTAATCATAATGCGGTCAGAATTTGCCAGCACAATCTCTGAAAGATAATGGGGAACAAGAGGAATATTAAATGCCAGCGCATATTTCCAGAATTTCGGAATACAAATTTTTTTCCCCTTAACAAACTGGTAAACAAAAAGTCCTCCGCAGAATACGGCATCCACTCCTACAAGAGCCGCTATTCTGGCAATATCCTTGTGGGTGCTGAAATATACGGCTGCTATTCCTACAATCACCGTCGTAAAAGACATCAGAATCGTGATAATAACCAGCCATTTATATTTAAACTCATAGCGCTGGCGTCCACTCCAGAACAACAGCGCCGGATAACATAACAATTCAATGAACAGCAAAACTACCACCGGCGTTGACATTCCAAGCATTTCATTACACCAATTTCTTGTAAGCCAATAAAACGCGAAAAAACCACAGGTAATTAAACCATACAGCCCTTCCATACTTGAAACGTACTCATCCCGCGTCCTGCTGTCCTCATATTTCACCATCGCGTTATTAAACACACCATACGAAAGATTCAACGACGTAAAAATCATCAAGATATTCCGCCAGGAATAAAAAGTATTATATACGCCGTACTCATCCGTAGACATAAGTCTGGTAAAAATCGGCGTGGATATGACATTAATCCCCGTCTGTACCAGATTACAGAATACAAACCACAAAGATGCTTTCACCGGTGTAGACATTGCTTTATATTGTTCCAAAAAGCGCCTGATTAACGCAATTATTTTTTTCATATTCAATATTACTCCAAACTACAGCCCGACTGAATAAGTCAGGTTATTACAGTAAGAACTCCCGAAATCCTCCTTGCTGGTAATTAATCCCATATTTAACACCGATCCCAAATCCTCCGTGGCAGTTCCCCAGGAAAGACGCTGATATCCGCGCGCTTTCATTTCCATAATCATGGAATAATACATAAATGTCATCGGGCTCAGCTTATTATACGCCTGCCGCGCCGCCAAATATTGCGTATGGGCACATCCCACTTTGTCAAAATAAAACATCATGGAACCCGCCAGCATTTCTTCTCCCTGATAAACGCCAAAGAAGCCGCATTCCTGCGGGAACCTGTCATTTTTAAAATCCAGCAGTTCCTCTATGGAATGAACCGGTTTTGTATCATATTTCGAGAGATTTTCACATAAAATATCATAAAACTCTGCAATTTCATCATCTAAAGTCAACGGCTTTACCACAAGCCCTGCTTTCTCGCAATTATGCACATTTGTCCGTTTCCCCTGCGCAAAATTAGATAATACGGATTCTTTATAAGAAGCAAAATTCACATACGTACTCAATTCTTTGTGCTCGGTAAATCCCGCATATTGGAATGCATACTGAAACAAATCGCTCTCTACGGCAGAAAAGATATCTGACGTCATTTTCAAATATGCCAGAGCGTAACCCTCCCGTTTCAGATAATCTTTTAACTCCTGCACCATAGGAACCACATATTTTGCCTGATAATGCTTACGGTCTATAATAATACCGCCAAAGGTGCTGCCTTTGTGGGAGAAAAAAACCTTCTCTTCTCCCTGCTTAATCACACAGGCGGGACAAAGGGCAGCTATATTATTCTTCTCATTATAAATTACCAGAGACGTATCCGCAAATCTGCCCTCCGGGTGATAGTTAAAAAATTTTCTGCTCTGCAGAAATGTTCCGTTCACTGATTTTTCCTCAATGAACTTGTCCCACTCCTGTTCCATACTGCTGTCGTACTTTTCAAAACGAAACATCTTTTCTCCTTTTATCTCCATGCATTAATGGCATCAATTACATAACCGATTTCTTCTTCCGTCATTCCATAATACATCGGAATACTCAGTTGTGTGGCAGAAATCTCCTCCGCCAAAGGAAGCGCGCCTTTCGGAATCTGCAAATCCTGATAAGCGCCCTGCAAATGCATCGGAATCGGATAATGTTTATTCGTACCGATACCTCTCTCATTCAGCCATTTTTCCAGTTCATCCCTGCGCTCACATCTTACTGCAAAAATGTGATATACATGTGTACGCCCCTCCGCCGTTTTAGGCAAAACGACTAAAGGATTGTGGATACCCTCAAGATATTTTTGAGCGGTTTTAACCCGATTCTCATTCCAGCGGTCCAAATGTTTCAACTTAATCCGCAGAAATGCCGCCTGCATTTCATCCAGCCGGGAATTATTTCCCTGATAAATATGGTGGTATTTATAATCCGAACCATAATTTCCCAAAGCCTGTACTCTATCCGCCAACTCCTTATCATTCGTCACCATTGCTCCGGCGTCGCCCAATGCTCCAAGATTTTTACCCGGATAAAAACTGAAACCGGCCGCATCGCCTAGATTTCCGACTTTCGTTCCCTTATATAACGCACCGTGGGCCTGCGCCGCATCTTCAATCACTTTCAAACCATATTTTCCGGCAACTGCAAGAATCCCATCCATAGACGCCGGCTGTCCATACAGATGAACCGCCATAATTGCTTTTGTTTTTTCAGTAATTTTTTCTTCAATTTTTTCAGGATTGATATTAAAAGAATCAATATCCGGCTCTACAAAAACAGGCGTTGCCCCGGTATAGGACACTGCCAGAGCAGTCGCAATGAACGTATTGGACGGAACGATTACCTCGTCCCCCGCTTTGATTCCATAAGCCTTCAAGGGCAGAAACAAAGCGTCCAGACCATTTCCGACACCCACGCAATATTTTGCGCCGCAATAAGCCGCATACTCTTCCTCGAATTTTCTCAGTTCTTCCCCCTGGATAAACCAGCTTCTCTCATACACTTCCTTAAATTTATCTTCCATCTCCTGCTGAATTTCTTCATGCATCTTTACAAATGTAGAAAACGGTATCTTCATCTTCCGATTCTCCTTCAACTTATTCTCCTGCAGCTATTGTATCCCCCGTCAGATACGGATTGGAAACTAAACAGCTGGATGTTCTTTTATAAAAGCCAGAAACGCATCATAATCCCTGATGTAATCCGCCTCGTCATAATATTCGGATGCCAGTACCATCAGCACTGCATCCGGAGAAAAATCATACATTTCCCTCCACATATTATTGGCAATGTACAATCCCTCATAGGGTTTATCCAAAACCACCTCCGCAGTTTCTTTTCCATCATCTAGATGTATTTTGCAGGTGCCGTGCACCGCGAACAAAATCTGTTCCAGACAGCGATGTGCATGATATCCTCTCCGCACGCCTTCTACGGTATCATACATATAATAAACCCTTTTCACCTGAAAAGGAATATCCCGCAGTTCCTCCAACGCAACTAACTGTCCACGTTCATCCCCATGCTGCTGAAACCGGTATTTAATAATCTCCATTTTTTCTCCATTCCACCGCCATTAACGACAGCATAAAATTACCTATTCTCCGCTCTGTACAAGTGTCTGAAATTCCTGCGTATCCAAAAAACCTTTTTCGGAATGTACAGGATGGTAAGCGCCGTTTTTGCACTGCTTCCGGTGATTCAAAATATAACGTACAGAATCTGGATTTACAAACATCCGAAGAAGCGACCTTACATACAGATTGCTGATTTTATAAAACTTATGCACTTTCATCTGCCTTTTTACATAACTGTTATCCGCATATTCCCGGTGAAGCATCTCATAAAACCGATCCACGTCCTGCTCCAAACGCTTAGAAAAACTGCTTTTCTTTTTTGTGGAAACTCCCGTATCCGCCTCATACCACACCAGATAATCAGGGAACAAACGCATTTCCCTTCCATCCAATCCCGACATTAACTGAAAAATGTCCTCCGCATAAATCACAGTTCCTTCGATTTTTTCCAGATATTCCAAATAGTAATCCCGTGTATAGCAGGTACACGCACCGGAAGCATTGTCTCTGTAGAGAATCAGATTTTTGGCAATACGCTCTCTGTCATTTTTCCGGTAAGCCTCTATATCAAAAGGATGAAGAAAATCCACAAAGGAAATATTTCCCTGTTCGCTCACGCAATATCCTTTCATCAGTCCAAAACAGGCTTCATACTGATTTTCTTCCAGAAAATCATAGACATTCTGCAGCGTATTTTCTTTATAAAACGCATCTCCCGGTCCAAAATCCCGAACATATTTTCCCTGGGAATGCTTTAAACCGTCAATCAGGTTTTTTACTGTCCCCTGATTTTTTTCATGAGATACCAAACGATAATTCGTGAATCCACGTTCCTCAAAATATGCCTTTAATTTATCAAAACAATTATCCTTTGAACCGTCATCCGAAACAACAATCTCGTAATCTTTAAAGCTTTGCCGTAATATGGATTCCAAAGTCACAATAAGTTTGGACCACACCGGATTATAGTTCACAATCAGAATTGTAAATTTCATATAAAACTCCTCAATCCGTCTCGAGCGAATAAAATTGCTTATAATATTTTTATTTTACTATCTTTTTCCAACGAATGCAACCTGCTCTCTTTTTCTTATGTGTAGGATGGATGTATCTCTCCATCACACTTTTTCTTTCCAGAAAGAAAAAGTTTTTTGTATCATAATAATCTAATAAATTCCAGAATTTTTCTTTTT
>CAZGMH010000080.1:0-9657 GCA_964526765.1 uncultured Eubacterium sp. | reverse complement strand
CATAGAGCTGCATATATTTGTGAATGATTCTGCTGACTTTCAAAAAAACTTCTTCTGTGACCGTAAACGTATAAAGCTTTTCAACGGATGATGAAATTATGTACTGCAGCGTATATAACGCTGCGTCATCCAAAGGATAGGCAACTTCTTTTTCATGACAGTTGGCACAGAGGGTTCCCCGTCCGTCCAGATGAAACCAGTGCAGATTCTCTTTTGACCCGCATCTCACACAGGAAAACACGTTTGGATATACGCCATAATAAACGAGGGATTTCAGCTCATAAATACGGCGCACCAGACGGTGATCCAGAGATTTGACATTCAGCGCCCGGAGCGTCTGATATAATAATTTCAACTGATTTATGCAGTCATTGTTTTCCTGCGTAAAGTAATCTGCCACTTCCAGAAAATAACACCCGTAATAAGTCAGATCCAAATCCAGCGCCAGTTCCCGGAAATAATTGCTGATTTCTGCTTTTACCACCGTATAGGAATCCCGCCCCTCATAAGCCTCAAACTGCCCGAAACAAAACAGGTTTGTCGCCGCCTGCATGGAGCTTTTCGGCCTCCTTGCACCCCTGGCAAAAGCGGTGATTTTTCCCCGTTCCCTGGTAAGTATCGTAATTCTTTTATCGTACTCGCCCATCGGCATCGTATTTAGTATCATTCCTGTCAGAATACAAGTCTGCCCCATTGTATATCCCACTTCTTCCCTGGCCGTCGGTCCCATATTCCGCATATTTCCCGATGCTGCTCTGACAATAAGCCAGATAATCCGACACACGTCCGCTTTTTTCGAAACATAACCATTCTTTATCTTCCATCGCATGACCCCCTTAAAGTTACCGGATATTGATAGGGTATGCATTTGAAAAATCCTTATACCTGATCTTTGTCATATCCAAAATTTTTCATCTGGATATCACTGTCGCGCCATCCTTTTCTCACCTTCACCCAAAGCCTCAGATTCACCTTGCATTCCAGCATTTTTTCAATTTCAAACCGGGCGTTGCTTCCGATTTTTTTGAGCATGGCGCCGCCTTTTCCTATAATAATGCCCTTGTGGGAATCCCGCTCACAGATAATGGTCGCTTCAATATCCATGAGGCTGCCCGGCTTCCTTCGCTTCATAGACTCAACCGTCACTGCAATTCCGTGGGGAACCTCCTCATCCAGCGCATGAAGCGCTTTTTCCCTGATAAGTTCCGCCACAATCTGACGCTCCGGCTGATCGGTGATTGTATCCTCATCATAAAACATGGGACCATAGGGAAGATATTTAAAAATCATATCCACAATCGTATCCGTATTGTCGCCGTGCAATGCCGATGCGGGAATAATCTCCGCAAAATCATAAATATTCCGGTAGGCGTCAATAAAGGTCAGTACTTCCTCTTTTTTAACGGTATCCGTCTTGTTAATAACCAAAATAACCGGAACAGTCGTCTTTTTCAACTGCTCTGCAATATGCCGTTCCCCCGCGCCGATAAATGTGGACGGCTCCACAAGCCAGAGAATCACGTCCACATCATTCAGGGTGCGTTCCGCCACATTTACCATATATTCCCCCAGCTTGTTTTTCGCTTTATGGATGCCGGGCGTATCCAGAAATACGATCTGCCCGCGCTCCTCATCGGTATAAACGGTCTGAATCCTGTTCCTCGTTGTCTGTGGTTTTTTCGAAGTGATGGCGATTTTCTGCCCGATTATCCGGTTCATCAGGGTCGATTTTCCCACGTTCGGCCTGCCGATTAAAGTGGCAAAACCGGATTTAAAATCTGCTTTCATATACTTATCTCCCATGATATAACTTTATCCGCTGCGCCTATTGCTTCTGCGAAAGATGCTCCAGGTGCTCAAACAGATCCTTTTCCTGTTTTAATTTTTCTTCATTTCCAATCGCACATATATAACTGCTGTCCATAACGGCCTGCAGCAGTTTCGCCAGGTTTCGGATATCCTGCGGTTCTGCCCCAAGCACCTCGTCACGGTCCTGCTGAATCATTTCACAGGTGATTCCGGTAAGATATGCAATCAGAGACCGTCTGCCCTGGGAAATTGGCGTCAGCGGCGCGTCCATCTCGCTGAACGTTCCAATGACAAACTGGGTCATGGCGCGTTCATCCGCCTCAAAATTCTCAAGATATTCTACTACTTTGCGGTAAATGTCCAGTGTTCTTTTGAGATTTGGATCGCGGTAGGAGAAAAAACAGATATCCCCTGTACGTCCCACATTACATCCACAGCCATATGCGCCTCCCTTTACGCGGATATTCTGCCACAGATAATCATAGCTCATGATGAGCTTGAAAACTCTCAGCGCACCGTTGTAGCGATAACCTTTTTCAAGGAAATTTCCCGCCAGCGATACATACTGAATCTGGGAAGCATCCATAAATCCCTCATTTTTCTTTTGGGGCAGAGAAATGTCAACAGGCTCGTTTTCGGTATCCGGACAAAGATCCTCACAAATTTTTTCAGCCTGTGCCTTCACAAGTTCAAATCCGCGCTTCTCACAGGTGCAGCTTACAAGCAGATTTCCCGGCTGCATAATGCGCTCCACCAACTGTCTGAGGGTGTCCGCCAGCTTTGCCTTCTCATTGTCATAATCGGATACGATCTGTTCCAGCACACGGTAACAGCCGATTCCCTGAATCAAATCCGCATATTTTGCGCGTTTGGAATAATAGGACAATGCTCTTGTAGCAGAAATCACATGACCGTTCTCGCTCAATTCCACCTGCAGGCGGGATTTTGCCTGGGCCAGTATCTCATAAATCCTCTTTTCATCGGTAAAAAGCGTGTGAAGCATCATACTCTTCGCCAATTCCAGCGCCTTTTCGACATTTGCCTCCAGCGTTTTTATGCGAATCTCAAATTTTGCCTGATAATCTGTCTTTCCGCTCACATCACTGTATACATTTAATTCGCTGTGGACGCCTCCCGTGTAGAGATTGACCTCATCGGCAAAATCCATATATTTGTAGTCGGACGTATCCAGCTTGCCAAGCAGGTTTTTTAAAATTGCCATATACGGCGCCAGCCCGCCCGGAATATGGTGTACGTCAAAAAGCAAATCCAGGTATATCACGCCGTTGGTGTCATAATCATGCCACAGGTAAGGGACGCCGCCAATCTTCTCCTCCACGTTGCTGTATGGCTCGGATTTCTTTTTCATATCCGCCCTTGAAATAAGGGGAATTTTCTCCAAATCTTCTTTTGCGGAAGGTTCCTCCTGATAAGCTTCCAGCGCTTTTGTTTCCCGGACCAGCTTTTCTATTTCTTCCCGGGTAAGAGAATTTTTGTATGCCCTCAGTTTATCCTGCAATTTCTGCTCTTTTGCCGCATTCAATCCCTGTTTCGGCACAATCCTGACAATGGCGGCATGATTGTTATCCAATAAATAGTTCTGTATAAGCTGTTCAAAATAATCCGTATCCAGCCGCTGCCTTAACGACTCGTACACTTCCAGTTCTTCCAGATGCAAAAACGGCAGGTTTTCATCATACAGCCAGCTGTCCATAACCTGAAGCCCAAACATTAATCCCTTTGGATACCGCCCGAAATCAGCCTCCCGGAACTTAAATTCCGAGCCGTTCAGGGCAGCCAGCAGGGTTTTCCTGTTTAATCCCTTTTCAACCTGCTCCTTTAAAACATCCCGGATAATCTGTACAAATTTCTCCTGGTCACGGATATTTGCATTTTTTGCTATCACCGAAAAAATCGGCTGAAAGGTGCTGCTGTCATATCCCCCGTAAATATCGTCTCCGATTCCGGCGTCTAAGAGAGCCTGCTTAATCGGGGCGCCTTGCGTCGTAAGAAGCGCATAATCAAGAATATCAAAAGCGATATACTGCTCTCTGTCCACATTTGTCCCCACAGCCCAATTGTAAGACAGATAAGTATTATTTTCTTCGCTTTCCGCACTGGATATAGAATAATATTTCTCTTTTTCAACCGGCTGCGCAAAGGGCTCCTGATAAGGAATCCCTGAATCTACCTCTTTGAAATCATATTTGCTCAGATATTCCTCATCCAGCCATTTTAACTTTTCCTCCATATCCATATTTCCATAAAGGTAAATATAGGAATTGGACGGATGGTAATAGGTTCTGTGGAAATCCAGATAGTCCTCGTAGGTCAGTTCCGGAATAACCTCCGGGTCTCCGCCGGACTCATTGCGATACGGAGTATCCGGGAACAGGGAATTGATAATTTCCCTCTCCAGAACTCCGTCTGCGGAAGAAAACGCCCCCTTCATCTCATTATATACAACTCCGTTCAGCGTCAGCTCGTCTTCCGGGGACGCCAGCTCATAATGCCACCCCTCCTGGCGGAAAATGTTCTGCTCCCTGTAAATATTCGGGGACAATACGCTGTCCATATAGACGTCCATCAAATTCTGAAAATCTTTGTCATTACAACTCGCCACAGGATATATTGTTTTATCCGGATACGTAATCGCATTCAGAAACGTATTCATAGACCCTTTTGCCAGCTCAATGAACGGGTCTTTCACCGGGAACTTCCCGCTTCCGCATAAAACGGTATGCTCGATAATATGGGGCACTCCGGTGCTGTCCCTGGGCGGTGTACGAAAAGCAATGAAAAACACCTTATTTTCGTCATCATTGGACGCCACACAAATTCTTGCGCCGCTTTTTCTGTGAATCAGATAAACACCTTCCGAATGAATATCAGAAAGTGTCTTTTGTTCCTTTATTTCATAAGCGCTTAGATGATTTAACTGTAATTTCAAATGTCATTCCTCCGTTTTTTTCTATTGTGTATTATTTTACACAATTTCATTCAGATTACAAGTATTATGCTTTTTCCCGTGTATGGGAAAGGGGCTGTCCAAGCCGGACAACCCCTGGTTTTGCTAATATTCTAGTATTCTATGTTGATTAACCGATACGGCTTACGTTTGCAGCCTGCGGTCCTTTATCTCCTTCGATTACTTCGAATTCAACAGCCTCCCCATCTTTCAGCTCTTTGAATCCTTCCATGTTCAGTGCGGAAAAATGAACAAAAATATCATTTCCCTCTGCGTCAGAAATAAATCCATAACCCTTTTTCGCATTAAACCACTTTACAGTTCCCTGTTGCATAAAAAACTTCCTCCTAAAGAATAAAAAAGTGCGCACAAACCGTGCTTGTATAACATATTTACACTACCACAGTTGGAAGAGTTTGTCAACTAAAGAAACATGTTTTCGCTATTTTTGCTGATATTTTCACTGTTTTTCCCCTGCGGATCTTCATCTTTCATCGTAACCGCAACCTGCGGGAACGGGATTTCAATGCCATTCTCATCGAAGGCATATTTGATATTCTCAATCAGCCTCCACCGGGTGTCCCAGTAATCATCCATCTTCACCCACATGCGGATTCCGAGATTGACCGCGCTCTCCCCAAGGCTGTCCACAAAAATGTTATATTCTTCCTCCGCAATCCGCTTGGATTCAGCTTTTACCAATTCCTCGATCACGCTTTTCGCCAGGCGGATATCTGCTTTATAGGAAATCCCCACTGTAATGTTAATCCTCCGTTTATCCTGCTGGGTGATGTTTGTAAGACTGGTATTGGAAAGATCTCCGTTTGGCAGAATAATCGTCTTATTTTCAACTGTCAGCAGCTTCGTATAAAACAGCTGGATCTCTATGACGGTTCCCTCGTTGCCATGCGTGTCCTCCACAATATAATCACCGACTTTAAAGGGCTTCAAAATCAAAATAAGTACCCCGCCCGCAAAATTCGACAGAGTTCCCTGGAGCGCCAGACCTACCGACAGCCCCACGGAACCGATCACGGCAATCACGGAACTTGCCGTAATGCCGAATTTTCCAAGAACAGCCATGATCAATATAAAATGCAGGGCAACATTGCACAGGTTGTCTAAAAACTGTTTGACTCCCTCATCCCATGTTGTCCTGGACAAAAACTTTCTGATGAGTTTTCGCACCGCTTTTATAATTCTCCGGCCAACCAGCAATACAATTATTGCCAGAATCAGCTTAACCAGAAAATCAAGAATATCCGGCAGGGAATCCTGAAAATACTGCATAAGCGTATCCCATGACCAGAAGTGGATATTGTCGGACACAACCTCCGTCACTTCCTGCGCCAAATCCTGCTGCGTTAATACAAACTTCAACATATACCCTCCCCCTTTCTTCTAAATCTCATGGATAAAAATGCCGCTGCGCAATTTTGGTTCAAACCAGGTGGATTTCGGCGGCATCAAAAGACCTGCATCCGCAACGGCAAACAGCTCCCCGATAGAGGTCGGATACATGGCAAAGGCAGCCTTCGCATCCTCCCTGCAGCGGCGCTCCAGTTCTTTTGTCCCCCGGATACCGCCCACAAAATCAATCCGCTCATCTGTCTTTGGATCCCGGATACCAAGTACCGGAGCCAGAAGCAGTTCCTGCAGCAGAGAAACGTCCAATCCCTTCACCGGGTCATCTGTCAAATCGCTTTCCCTGAACCGGCAGCAATACCACGTACCCGCCAGATACATCGTAAACGTCCCTTTCCCGGCAGGATGTTTGTCCGCAGCCTCAAGAACGGATACCTCAAAAATCTCCTGCATTTTTTCCAGAAATTTCTGTTCCGTCATTCCATTCAAATCTCTGACTACCCGGTTATAATCCATAATACAAAGCTCATTATCCGGGAACAGGACGGACAGGAAATAATTAAATTCTTCCTCTCCGGTATAATCCGGATGTTCCTCACGCCGTTTCAGTCCGACTTTTACCGCAGACGCCGCGCGGTGATGCCCGTCGGCAATGTATATGCAGTCAATTCCGTCAAACGCCCGGCGGATAGCCTCTATGTCTGTCTCCCCGTCAATTATCCACACGCGGTGGCGCACGCCGTCCGGAGTAGTAAAATCGTACTCCGTCTCATTCTTTTTTATGTCTGACACAACGGCAGTAATGACTTTATTTTCACGATAAGCCAGAAAAATCGGTCCTGTCTGCGCATTGCAGACGTCCACATGCCTGATACGGTCCTGTTCCTTCTCAGCCCTCGTTTTTTCATGCTTTTTGATAACGCCGCTCTGGTAGTCATCAATCGATGCGCAGGCGGCGATCCCCGTCTGCACACGGTGATTCATCGTCAGTTCATAAATATAATAGCATGGCTGTTTTTCCCGGATAAAATCTCCATTTTTTACCATCTCCCACAATGTGTCGTGCGCCTTTTTATAAACCTCAGATGCATAGGTGTCCACCGAATCATCAAACTGTGTCTCTGCCCGATCTATCTTCAGGAAGGATTCCGGTTCTCTTAAAACCTCCTCCTTCGCTTCTTTTCTGTTATAAACGTCATATGGTAATGCGGCAATCCGTCCCGCCTTTTTTCTGCAGGGCCGTATGCACGCAAATGGTCTGATCTCTGCCATCTTTTTCTTCCTCTCTCTTTACGAAAACAGAAATATCGCTGCATATTGTACCGATATGAGAAAAAACGTCGAAACAGATTCAAAAAACCTGTTCCGGCGCTTTTATCATCGGTTACTACTTAATAATCCTTATTTTTAATACACCGTCAATTGCAGCCAGCTTCTCAGTAACTTCTGCCGTTGCCGGGGCATCCAGATCAAGAAGTGAATAAGCATATTCCCCGCGGCTCTTATTTGTCAGGTCGGAAATATTAATTCCGGCGCCGCCCAGAACGGAGGTATACTGTCCGATCATGTTTTTAATATTTTTATGCAAAATAGCAATACGGGCCGCAGACGTACATACACCCATATTGCAGTCCGGGAAGTTTACGGAATGGGTGATATTGCCATTTTCCATATAATCTATAATTTCCTGCACAGCCATCACCGCGCAATTATCTTCCGATTCGGCGGTGGACGCGCCAAGGTGCGGAATTACAATACAGTTTTTTGCTCCTGCTGTCGTGGGATTCGGGAAATCCACGACATATTTGCGGACTTTCCCCGCCTCCAGCGCTTCGATCATGGCAGCTTCATCCACGAGGGTATCCCGTGAGAAATTCAATACAATGACGTTTTCCTTCATCATCGCGATCGCATCTTTGCTGATCATACCCTTTGTGCTGTCCATAAGCGGCACGTGTATCGTGATAAAATCACATTCTCTGTAAATATCTTCTGCAGACATCACATGTTTTACTTTTGTTGATACATTCCATGCTGCATTTACGGAAAGATACGGGTCATAGCCAAGCACGTTCATCCCAAGCGCAGCCGCCGCATTTGCAACCTGCACGCCAATCGCCCCAAGGCCGATAACTCCCAGTGTCTTTCCCTTGATTTCCGTTCCCGCAAAAGCCTTTTTCGCTTTCTCGGCAGCTTTCGCAATCCCTGCATCCTCTTTGTTCTCTTTTACCCAGTCGATACCGCCTGTAATATCACGGCTGGCAAGCAGCATTCCTGCAAGAACCAGCTCCTTCACACCGTTTGCATTCGCGCCCGGCGTATTGAATACGACAATTCCTTTATCGGCACATTTGTCCAGGGGAATATTGTTGACGCCGGCTCCGGCGCGGGCTACTGCCAGCAGGGAATCCGGCAGCTCCAGATCGTGCATTGCCGCACTGCGGACAAGCACTGCCTGTGCCTCGTTAAAATCCTCTGTTTTCTGATAGGTATCCGGGAATAAATCCAGACCGCATGCGGCGATCGGATTTAAACAATGAAACTGAAACATTTTTAAAACCTCTTTTCTTCAACTCACACGATAAATATTATATTGCAAAAAGTAAACTGCCCTAAGCATTTTCCTCTTCGAACTTCTTCATGAATTCAACCAGCGCGATGACTCCCTCTTTCGGCATCGCATTGTAGATGGAAGCCCGCATTCCTCCAACTGTCCTGTGGCCTTTCAGGTTTTCGAAGCCTGCCGCTTTTGCCTCTGAAACAAATTTCGCATCCAGATCTTTATCTCCCGTCACAAACGGAACATTCATCAGGGAACGATCCTCTTTGCGTACAGTTCCCCGGAACATTTTACTGTTGTCCAGGAAATCATACAGGATCGCCGCTTTTTCTTCGTTGCGTTTTTTCATTGCCTCTAAGCCGCCCAGGCTCTTGATCCATTTAAATACTTTACCGCAGATATAAATACCGTAACACGGAGGCGTGTTGTACATGGAACCATGATCCGCCTGTGTCTTATAACTCATCATCGTCGGTACCCACTCCGGCAGGTCGTCACGGATCAAATCTTCACGGATAATGACAATCTGTACGCCCGCAGGACCGATATTTTTCTGGACGCCGCCGTAAACCAGACCGTATCTGGTTACATCGATCGGTTCAGATAAAAAGCAGGAGGAAACATCCGCTACCAGCGTTTTTCCTTTCGTGTTCGGAAGTTCATGGAATACCGTACCATAAATCGTATTGTTCTGGCAGATATAGACATAATCTGCATCCTCGTCAATCGGAAGATCGGAACAATCCGGGATATAAGAGAATGTCTCATCCTCGGAAGTCGCAATCTTAACTGCCTTTCCGTATTTCTGCGCTTCCGCATAGGCTTTCTTCGCCCACTGTCCCGTCACGATATAGTCCGCAACGCCGTTTTTCATCAGGTTCATCGGAACCGCTGCAAACTGAAGCGCAGCGCCGCCCTGTAAAAACAATACTTTGTAGTTATCCGGGATATTCAT
>CAZGMH010000079.1:0-9738 GCA_964526765.1 uncultured Eubacterium sp. | reverse complement strand
TCAGTTACCATGTATCCGAAGGAAAGCTCCGGTGGAGGTTTCCTTTGGTGGGAGTCCAATCTCCCCTCTGATATACGCTCCGCGAGGATGCGCAGGAATTCGGAAATGAATTATGTCAGCAAAGCTGACCCAAATCCCGCGCCAAGACTCGCGAGCGAGTCTTGAACAGATTCTTGGATTGTTTAAATTATTGGAGGAATAAAAATGCAGGAAAACAGAGTGGAACATGCTGCTTTGGGAGGGGAGCTGCATGAAGAATGCGGGGTATTTGGCATCTATGACCTGGATGGAAATGATGTGGCGTCATCCATTTACTATGGTTTATTTGCTCTGCAGCACCGGGGACAGGAGAGCTGCGGTATTGCGGTCAGTGAGACACAGGGGCCAAAGGGGAAAGTGACGTCATACAAGGACATGGGACTGGTAAATGAGGTTTTTACCGCAGAACAGTTGGAATCCATGAAAGGCGACATCGGCGTCGGCCATGTGCGTTATTCCACCGCGGGGGCGTCTACCAGGGAAAACGCGCAGCCGCTGGTATTGAATTATGTAAAGGGTACGTTGGCTCTTGCCCATAACGGAAATCTGATCAATGCGAATGAGCTGCGCCATGACCTGGAATATACCGGCGCGATTTTCCAGACGACGATCGATTCCGAAGTGATTGCGTATCATATTGCAAGGGAGCGTTTGAAAGTGGGCGCCGTAGAGGAAGCGGTAAGGCGCGCCACTGCAAAGATGAAAGGCGCATATTCCTTAGTTGTCATGAGTCCGAGGAAACTGATCGGCGCACGGGATCCATATGGTTTTAAACCGCTCTGCATCGGCAGGCGGGACAATTCATATATCATCACATCCGAAACCTGTGCATTGGAGACGATCGGCGCGGAATTTGTGCGTGACGTAAAGCCGGGAGAAGTGGTGACGATCAATGGAGCGGGTGAGATTGTATCCGATATGAGAAACGCCGTTCCGGAGTCCAGGCAAGGAAGATGCATTTTTGAATATATTTATTTCGCGAGGCCGGACAGCCATTTCGATGGCGTCAGTGTGTTCGAATCCCGCATAAAGGCGGGAAAATTCCTGGCAATGGATTCCCCTGTCGACGCGGATTTGGTAGTAGGGGTTCCGGAATCCGGAAATGCGGCGGCGCTGGGTTATGCGATGGAGTCGGGAATCCCCTATGGGACTGCTTTTGTGAAAAACAGCTATGTGGGACGCACTTTCATTAAGCCGAAGCAGAGCAGCCGTGAGCAGAGCGTCCGGGTAAAGCTGAACGTGGTAAAAGAAGCTGTGAGGGGAAAGCGGATTATTATGATTGATGATTCGATCGTCCGCGGCACTACCTCCGGCCTGATTGTCAATATGTTAAAGGAAGCCGGAGCGGCAGAAGTGCACGTACGCATCAGCGCCCCGCCGTTTTTATGGCCCTGTTATTTCGGAACGGATATTCCGGCGAGGGAACAGTTAATTGCCTACCATCACTCTGTCGAGGAAATCCGGGACTTAATCGGCGCGGATTCCCTTGGCTATCTGAAAATCGGGCGTTTGGGCGAGATGGCGCAGAATCTTCCAATCTGCAAAGGGTGCTTTACAGGAACTTACCCGCTGGATCCTCCAATGGAGGATATCAGAGGAGACTTCGAGCGATAATGGAAAAGGAGAACGAAGAATGAGTACAGACAGATATACAAGCCCGCTTTCCGAGCGTTATGCAAGCAGGGAAATGCAATATATCTTTTCACCGGAAATGAAATTCAGGACATGGAGACGCCTGTGGATTGCCCTGGCAGAGACAGAAAAAGAACTGGGTCTTGATATTACCGATGAACAGATTGAAGAACTGAAAGCACACAAAGACGATATTAATTTTGAGGTGGCAAAGGAGCGGGAAAAACTGGTCCGCCATGATGTAATGTCCCATGTATATGCATATGGCGTACAGTGCCCGAAGGCGAAAGGCATTATCCATCTCGGCGCAACCTCCTGTTATGTGGGGGACAATACGGATATCATTTTGATGTCCGAGGCATTGAAGCTGGTGCGCAAAAAATTAGTGAATGTAATTGACGAGCTGGCAAAATTTGCCGATAAATATAAGGCGCAGCCGACACTGGCGTTTACCCACTTCCAGCCGGCACAGCCGACTACGGTGGGAAAACGCGCGACACTGTGGACGCAGGAATTTCTGATGGATTTAGCCGACCTTGATTATGTGCTTGGTTCTCTGAAATTATTGGGTTCCAAAGGTACGACCGGCACACAGGCAAGCTTCCTGGAGCTGTTTGAGGGTGACCAGGAGAAAATCGATAAAATTGATCCGATGATTGCAGAGAAAATGGGATTCAAAGAATGTTATCCCGTATCCGGTCAGACCTATTCCAGAAAAGTGGACACGAGAGTGATGAACGTGGTTGCGGGCATTGCGGCAAGCGCCCACAAAATGTCCAACGACATCCGCCTGCTGCAGCATTTAAAAGAAGTGGAAGAACCTTTTGAGAAGAACCAGATTGGCTCCTCTGCGATGGCGTACAAGAGAAATCCGATGAGAAGCGAGCGCATTGCATCCATTTCCAGATATGTGATGATCGACGCTTTAAATCCGGCGATTACTTCCGCGACGCAGTGGTTTGAGCGCACATTGGATGACTCGGCAAACAAGCGTCTGAGTATCGCGGAGGGTTTCCTTGCCATTGACGGTGTTCTGGACCTCTGCCTGAATGTTGTAGACGGTCTCGTTGTTTATGACAAGGTGATTACGAAACGTCTTATGAGCGAGCTGCCGTTTATGGCAACGGAAAATATTATGATGGATGCGGTGAAAAAGGGCGGAGACCGTCAGGAATTGCATGAGAGGATCCGCCAGCTTTCCATGGAAGCGGGCCGCAATGTAAAAGAAAAAGGGCTGGACAACAATCTGTTGGAGCTGATTGCGGCGGACGAGAGCTTTGGATTGAGCCTGGACGAGCTTCAGGCGGCAATGGACCCGGCGAGATATGTGGGCCGCTCTAAGGAGCAGGTAGAAAACTTCCTGAAAAATTATGTAAATCCGGTTTTGGAAGCAAACAGGGAGCTCCTTGGCGTAAAAGCGGAAATTAACGTATAAGGTTACGTAAAAGCGGGAATTAACGTGTAAGGTTACGTAAAAGCGGGATTTAACTTGTAAGGCCATAAAAAAGGACAGGATGAAAGAACAGAAGAAAACTTTTTGCTGTATTTTTACAGGGAAGTTTCTTCTGCTTTTTTTTATTTCATAAGAAATTGCTTTGCAATGTCCCTGTGAAACAAAAGCCCTGCGGGCAAAGGATGCGCAGCTGCGCGCGGAACAAAAGCCTTTTTTAAGAGCGTTTCTGCCGGGCATATTCGGTTGGCGGCATTCCTATTTGTTTATGGAATGCCTTGGAAAAGTAGAGGCTGTTGTCAAAACCGACAGCGTCCGCGATATCCGTCATGGACATGGTGCTGTGAGTCAGAAGATAACACGCCTGCTTGATGCGGTATTCACTCAGGTATTCCTTCGGGGATTTGTTTAATACCGCCTGAAAGGAACGGAACAGGTGGCTTCTGCTTAAGCCTACGTATGCGGCGATGTCATTGACCGTGATGGGCAGACTGTAGTTGGAAGAAATATATTCGATGCCTTTGATGACATAGCTCTCTGTCCGGCTCATCTTGTTCTTCTTTTCCGCTTCCCGCATATATATGGCAAGGAGCATGTACAGATAACCCGCCATCTCCACCGCGTTAATATAATCCGTGCCCCGGGCGCTGTAAATCTGATTCATCCGCTGGCTGATTTCGCCGCTGTGGATATTCTTGTAAGTGACGGGGGTGGAGGGGGAAAAAAGCGTCGCCTGCAGGATGGAAGGAGCATCGTTCCCGGTGAAGCCAATCCAGGAATATTCCCAGGGTTCCTCCCTGTCCGCATAGTAGAGGACCTCCCGGTTCGGATAAATTAAAAAAGAATCGCCGGCTTTCAGGGAAAACATTTTTCCGTTGCAGTGGTAATAGCCCTTGCCGCTCACAATATGATGTATCAGATAATGATCCTTTGCACCCGGTCCCCATTGATAGCTTGCATTGCATTTCTGGTGGCCGACGTTGCAGACTGACAGAGAAAAAAGGTCATTTTTGCGTATTTTGTACGAATCTTTGTAAAATTCACTCATTTTCAACGCCCCCTGATAGGAATAAAATAACATATATCCAGAAAAAATGCAACATTTTTACATATTTTGTACACATTTCAATATATGATTTTGCTTTAAAAGCAAGTAAAATGAAATCATCAGGAACAGATTAAAAAATAAAAATTGGAGGGGTTTCTATGAAAAATCAGTTGTTAAAAGATTTTGCAGAAATTTTTGGCGGAGACGGAGACATCCGCAGCTACTTTGCGCCCGGAAGGGTGAATCTGATCGGTGAACATACGGATTATAACGGAGGTCATGTATTTCCGTGCGCACTGACGATCGGCACCTATGCGATCGTCCGCAAACGAGAGGACAGGAACTTCCGTTTTTATTCCCATAATTTTGAAAAACTCGGGATCGTGGAAGCGAGCCTGGATAATCTGAAATATGACAAGACCCTCGATTGGACCAACTATCCGCTTGGGGTAGTCTGGGCGTTTATTGAGAAAGGCTATCAGGTAGACCGGGGATTTGACATGCTCCTGTTTGGAAATATCCCGAATGGTTCCGGTCTGTCGTCATCTGCTTCCGTAGAGGTTGTAACCGGAGTTGCCCTGCGGGATCTGTTTGGGTTCAAGGATGTGTCCATGATCGATATCGCTTTATTCGGTCAGTATTCGGAGAACAATTTCAACGGTGTAAATTGCGGTATTATGGATCAGTTCGCCATTGCAATGGGTAAAAAGGATCAGGCAATTTTTCTGGATACCAGCGATTTGTCCTATACGTATGCGCCGATTCAGTTAAAAGACGAAAAAATTGTTATTTCCTGCAGCAATAAAAAACGCGGTCTGGGGGATTCCAAATATAATGAGCGCCGTGCGGAGTGTGAAGAAGCTCTCGCAGAGCTTCAGGCAGAGCTGCCCATCCATTCGCTTGGAGAGCTGAGCGAGGAGGAGTTTGAGGCTCACAAGGACCTGATTAAGAGTGAAGTGCGCCGGCGCAGGGCAAAACATGCTGTTTACGAAAATCAGCGTACTCTGAAAGCGGTAAATGCTTTGAAAGCAGGAGATTTGAAAGAATTCGGAAAGCTGATGAATGCCTCCCACGTATCCCTGCGTGATGATTATGAAGTGACAGGAATCGAACTGGATACCCTTGTGGAAACCGCCTGGGAGCAGGAGGGCGTTATAGGTTCCCGTATGACAGGAGCCGGATTCGGCGGATGCACAGTCAGCATTGTAAAGACCGATTGCGTGGACAAATTTATTGAGAACGTGGGAAAAACTTACCTGGATAAAATCGGATATGCGGCGGATTTCTACGTAGTTGAGATTGGCGACGGCGGACGTGTGATATAATCTTCAGGCCTGTTTTCGGGAATGTTTAAAAAAATCACATTGAGAAATCTTAAGGAGATATATATATTATGATAGATTTATATATTAAAAAACTCGTACAGTACGGCATAGATTCCGGCCTGATACCGGAGGAGGAGAGGATCTACACCACAAATCAGATTCTGGAAGTACTGAAAAAAGATGATTATGAGGAACCGGAGGAAGCTTTTTCTGACATTGACCTTGCCGATACCCTGGAACACATTCTGGATTATGCGCTGGAAACAGGCGTTCTGGAGGACGGGGGCATTGTATCCAGGGATCTGTTTGATACAAAGCTGATGAACTGCCTGACCCCGCGCCCGGCGCAGGTAATCAGAAAGTTCCGCGAAGATTACGCCGAAGATTCGAAAAAGGCGACGGATGCGTATTATCAGTTCAGCGTTGCTACAAACTATATCCGTAAGGACAGGATCGCGAAGGACAGAAAGTGGAAGACGCCGTCTGAATACGGCGATATCGATATCACGATTAATTTAAGTAAACCGGAGAAGGATCCGAAAGCGATCGCGGCGGCAAAACTGGCAAAGCAGTCTGCTTATCCGAAGTGCCAGCTCTGTATGGAAAACGAGGGCTATGCAGGACGGATGAATCATCCGGCGCGTCAGAATCACCGTATCATTCCGATTACGATTAACGGCGGGCAGTGGGGCTTCCAGTATTCCCCGTATGTATATTACAACGAGCACTGTATCGTGTTTAACGGCGAGCACACGCCGATGAAGATTGAGCGGGCAACATTCCGCAAGCTGTTTGATTTTGTAAAACAGTTCCCGCATTATTTCCTCGGTTCCAATGCGGATCTTCCGATTGTCGGCGGTTCCATTTTAAGCCACGACCATTTCCAGGGCGGGCATTATACCTTTGCGATGGAAAAAGCAGGGATGGAAAAAACCTTTACGATTCCGGGATTTGAGGATGTTGAGGCAGGCATCGTGCATTGGCCTTTATCTGTCATCCGTATCCGCAGCACGGATGACGGAAGATTGGTGGAGCTGGCAGATCACATTCTTGGAAAGTGGCGCGCATATACGGACGAGGAAGCGTTTATTTACGCGGAAACGGACGGGGAGCCGCACAACACAATCACCCCGATTGCCCGGATGAGGGACGGACAGTATGAACTGGATCTGGCCCTGAGAAACAATATTACCACAGAGGAATGCCCGCTGGGCGTATATCATCCCCGCGCAGAGCTGCACCATATCAAGAAAGAGAATATCGGCCTTATCGAGGTGATGGGACTTGCGGTGCTTCCCGCCCGCTTAAAGGGTGAGATGGAGCTTCTTGCTGAATATATCCTGGAAGGAAAAGACATCCGATCCAACGAAGAGCTGGAAAAACATGCCGACTGGGCCGATGGTTTTAAGGATGCCTATACTTTTACGGAGGAAAATGTCGAAGAAATTCTCCAGCAGGAAATCGGCAAAGTATTTGTAAAAGTACTGGAAGATGCCGGTGTGTATAAATGCGATGAAAAGGGCAGGGAGGCGTTTGACCGTTTCATCGCCGTACTTTAAACCATTCATACAAAGCTGTGATATTTGCCTGCCGGCAATAGATGCAGGCCGAATTAAAGGAGGAAAAGAACATGAATATTTTAGTAACCGGAGGCGCAGGATATATTGGAAGCCATACGTGCGTGGAACTTTTAAATGCGGGTTATGACGTCGTAGTAGCAGATAACCTTTACAATTCCAGCGAAAAGGCGCTGGATCGTGTACAGCAGATTACCGGAAAAACATTGAAATTCTATGAAGCTGACATTCTGGACCGGGACGCCATGAATCAGATTTTTGATGAGAACAAAATCGACGCGGTCATCCATTTTGCAGGTTTGAAAGCGGTGGGCGAGTCCGTTGCAAAGCCGATCGAGTATTATCACAACAACATGACGGGAACCCTGGTTTTGTGCGACGTTATGAGAAACCATGGCTGCAAAAACATTATTTTCAGTTCTTCAGCGACGGTATATGGCGATCCGGCAATGATACCGATTACCGAGGAGTGCCCGAAGGGGCAGCCTACAAATCCGTATGGCTGGACAAAAAGCATGTTGGAGCAGGTGCTGACGGATATCCATACTTCCGATCCGGAATGGAATGTCGTCCTGCTCCGTTACTTCAATCCCATCGGCGCCCACAAGAGCGGCATGATCGGGGAGGATCCGAAGGGGATCCCGAATAACCTGCTCCCGTATGTGGCGCAGGTTGCAATCGGCAAACTGGAATGCCTCGGCGTATTTGGCGATGATTATGATACGCCGGACGGAACCGGCGTCCGCGACTATATCCATGTGGTAGACCTGGCTGCGGGTCATGTAAAGGCGGTTGAAAAGCTGGCTGACAAAGAAGGCGTGTCCGTTTACAACCTGGGAACGGGAAACGGCTACAGCGTACTTCAGGTTGTCCATGCATTTGAAAAAGCGTGCGGACATCCGATCAAATATGAGATCAAAGACCGCCGCCCGGGCGATATCGCAACGTGCTACTGCGCGCCGGAAAAAGCAAAGAAGGAACTCGGATGGGAGGCGCAATACGGAATCGAAGATATGTGTGCGGATTCCTGGAGATGGCAGAGCAATAATCCGAACGGATATGCAGACTGAAAGGATTTTTTGACGGAATGAATAGCTACAAGATCACAAAACAGGTAAAGAGAAAATCAAAGAAATATGCAAAGCTGCTGTGCAGGGTGATGGTTATTCTTGCGGTGGCGTTTGTTATCCTTGCGATTGTCTTTACAACCGGTTATATGCTGTTTGCATTTTTGTTTGCCGCGCTTTACTGGGCGTTTTCCGTGCAGACAGAGAAGGATTATGAGTATAATCTGGAAAACGGCGTTTTTACTATCGATGTTATTAAGGGGAAACGGCGCCGGAAAACGGTGCATACGTTCAACCTGAAAGACATGGAAGTAGCCGCCCCGAACTGGCATGACGCTGTGGCGCAGTACAGGAAAAACGGGGGGAGCGTATCTCTTCCGAAATATGACTATACTTCCTATGACGACGATATCCCATATTATACGATGATCGTTACGGAGGATAACAGGAAAATCAAGCTGCTTCTGGATCTGGACAGTGAAATGCTGGACGCAATAAAGCGTATGTATCCGCAGAAAGTGTATATGCAATGAAAAAAAGTAAAGGAAAAATGGAGCTCCGCTATTATGATGTTCCGCAGAATGAAGTCCTGATTGCCCTTCACGGGGATGCATGGAAACGCAAATACGGTTCGGAAGACGATCTGATGCATTTTCATAACCTGCTGGAGATTGGCCTCTGCCACTCCGGAAAAGGCTTCCTGCGTCTGGAGGATACGAACGTTCCGTATGAAGGCGGTATGATCAGCGTGATACCGGCAAATTATCCGCATGACACGGTGAGCATGGAGGGAACAGAGAGCTTTTGGGAATACCTGTTTGTCGATCCGGAAAAAATATTGACGGCTGTGTACCCGGATGATCTCCTGTTTCAACAGAAGATGATGGAAAAGATTAACAAAAAGGCTTTTCTGGGAGGGCAGGAGGAAATTCCCGAGATAACCGGGACCGTCCATATGATTCTCAGGGAGATGCGCGATAAGCAGGAACTGTACCGGGAAAGCGTACGGGGCATGGCGTTATCCCTGCTGATCATGATCGCGCGGATGAACTCGGACGTATCCTCCATGCCGGAGGGACTTCGGCAGAAGAATGGTTTCGATCAGGTCAGGCCGGCGCTCGAGTATATCCGTGAAAATTATGCGATGCCGATGAAAATCGCCCGGATCGCCGCGGTCTGCCATATGAGCGAGTCGCATTTCCGCAGATTATTTGAGGAAAATATAGGCATGACGCCGGTGGAATACCTGAACCAGATACGCGTGAAAAAGGCGTGCGATATGATTAAAAAGACGGGATATTCCATGGAGGAAATTGCCATGAAAGCAGGATTTACAACTACTTCCACTTTTAACAGGAATTTTAAACGCATTACCGGAACGTCCCCTTATCAGTGGAAAAAGCAGCCCGATAATTACGAGAGCAGGCTGTCGGATTTTAATATTCTGGTTGAAAAAGGCTGGTAAGCCTCAAAACAAAAACAGGATAGATTGCTGTGGCAAAGCCATTACGATCTACCCTGTTTTTTTGTTTCATAGGAAATTGCTTTGCTGCAGAACCGCCTGTTGTTCCGCTGTCGCTCGTGCCGCCGCACGCCGCCA
>CAZGMH010000078.1:0-9931 GCA_964526765.1 uncultured Eubacterium sp. | reverse complement strand
AATGAATTAAAACAATTTGTGAAAGGAGATTTATCATGATACATCCATCTTATACGGAATTAATGAAAGTTGTAAATAACAATGCCGAGATTGGGGAGGAGCCGGTGGTAAACAGCCGTTATTCCATCGTGATTGCTTCTGCGAAACGTGCGCGTCAGATTATAGCAGGCGCAGAACCTTTTGTGGAGGATCCGGCAGGAAGGAAACCGCTTTCCATTGCTGTGGAAGAATTATATAAGGGCGACGTTAAAATTCTTGGTGAGGATGATGATGTCCAGGAAGAAGGCGACCGTTAAACGGGAGGATAAAATGAAAGTTTTGTTTATTTCTCTTGGCTGCGACAAAAATCTGGTAGATTCTGAATTCATGCTGGGTAAGCTTACCCGGCATGATTTTACAATTACTGACGATGAAGCGGAAGCGGATGTCATTGTGGTAAATACCTGTTGTTTTATCCATGACGCCAGGGAAGAAAGTATACAGTCTATCCTGGAAATGGCGGATTACCGGACAAACGGTTCCTGTAAAGCCCTGATTGTCTGCGGATGCCTCGCCGAAAGATACCGGGATGAGATTTTAAAAGAAATCCCGGAAGTGGATGCGGTGCTCGGAACCAACTCTACAGAGCAGATATGCGAGGCGATCGAACAGGCTCTTAAAGGGCAAAAATATGAAGCCTATCTTCCGCTGACAGGTATTGAATCCCGCGAGGCAAAACGCAGTGTCTCTACCGGAGGGCATTATGCACATTTGAAAATTGCGGAGGGGTGCAATAAGCATTGTACTTACTGTATTATTCCGTCGATCCGCGGAGAATTTCGCAGTGTGCCGATGGAGGATCTGATCATGCAGGCACGGGAGCTTGCCGGGGCAGGCGTGAAAGAATTGATTCTCGTGGCGCAGGAAACAACTTTATACGGCGTAGATTTATACGGGAAAAAATCGCTTCATCTGCTTCTGGACGAGCTGAATAAGATTCCAGGTATTTACTGGATCCGCCTTATGTACTGTTATCCGGAAGAAATATATGATGAGCTGATCGCGTCTATCCGGGATAATGAAAAGGTATGCCATTACATTGATATGCCGATTCAGCATATCAATTCAGATATTTTGCGGCGGATGGGACGCCGGACGGACAGGGAGATGCTCATAGAAAAGATTGCCGCCCTGCGCAATGCGATTCCCGATATTGCCATTCGTACAACGCTGATCTGCGGATTTCCGGGGGAGACCGAAAAGCAGCACGAAGAATTGATGGAATTTATTAATGAGACGGAATTTGACCGGCTTGGGGCATTCACATATTCACCGGAGGAGAACACGCCGGCGGCATCCTTTGAAGATCAGGTTGATGAGGATGTGAAAAAAGAGCGGCAGGCAGAGGTGATGGAGCTTCAGGAGGAAATTATTCTTGACAAAAATGAAACAATGATCGGTCGGGAAATCATGGTTATGATTGAAGGAAAAGTCGCGGATGAAAACGCATATATCGGCAGAAGCTACCGGGATGCGCCGGATGTAGACGGATATGTGTTTGTCAATACGGATGCGGAACTGATGAGCGGCGACTTTGCCCGTGTAAAGATCATTGGCGCATATGAATACGATTTAATAGGAGAATTGCTATGAATTTACCAAACAAACTGACAATGTTTCGAGTTGTTTTAATCCCGTTTTTTGTGTTTTTCCTGTTGACGGATGTCCTGGGCGCGGCAGGGGACTATCTCGCCCTGGTTATTTTTATTGTGGCGAGCCTGACCGATATGCTGGATGGAAAAATTGCCAGAAAATATAATTTAGTGACAAATTTCGGGAAATTTATGGACCCGTTAGCGGATAAACTGCTGGTATGCTCCGCCATGATCTGTCTGGTGGAATTAAAGCTTCTGGCGGCATGGATTGTGATTGTGATTATTGCCCGCGAATTTATTATCAGCGGCTTCCGCCTCATTGCGGCGGAACACCAGATCGTGATTGCTGCAAGTATGTGGGGAAAATTTAAAACTACATTCCAGATGGCGATGATCATTCTGCTGATTCTCAACATCAATTTCGATGTGAAGGCAGGGTCTGTCGGAGTGATTTATATACTCGGGGCGATAGCGACATATGTTGCGTTAATCCTGACGATTGTTTCACTGATTGATTATCTGTGGAAAAATAAAGCCGTATTGAAAGAGCAGAATTAAAGATGAAAAAAACAATTGAGGAAAAAATAGTAGAAAAATGTATTGCAAAAAAAGCGACTGTCTCTACGGCAGAATCCTGTACAGGCGGAATGGTGGCCGCTGCGCTGGTAAATGTGGCGGGCGTCTCTGAAATATTCCGGGAGGGTTATATTACCTATGCCAATGGGTCAAAGGAGAGAATACTGGGAGTTTCCGAAGAAATCCTCCGTAAGCACGGCGCGGTCAGCGCGGAAACGGCTTTCGAAATGGCGCTTGGATGCGCAAAGACCGCTAACAGTGACTATGCTGTCGTGACGACAGGAATTGCCGGACCGGGAGGCGGCACGAAGGACAAGCCGGTGGGTCTTGTCTATATCGGCTGTTACGCAGAGGGGAAGGTATACACAAAAGAGTGCCATTTTGACGGTACACGGATGGAAATCCGCAGGGCTGCCACACAGTGCGCGCTGGAATTTCTGAATGAAAATATCTATGTGTAAAGACAGTTGAGGAGGTTTCTGATGAGAATAATAGCCGGAACGGCACGCAGTATGCCGTTAAAGACCATTGAAGGCAGAGACACACGACCGACTACAGACCGCATCAAAGAAACATTATTTAATATTTTGCAGACAGAGATTCCGGGAGCGGTTTTCCTGGATTTGTTTGCAGGGAGCGGCGGTATCGGGCTGGAAGCTGTCAGCCGCGGGGCAAAAAAGGCGGTATTTGTGGAGAACAGCAGGAAAGCGGCGGCATGTATCCGGGAAAACGTTAATTTTACCAAATTTAATTCCCAATGTGATCTGAAATGTATGGATGCGCTTGCAGCGCTGCGCACACTTGAGCGAAAATATGTATTTGATATTATATTTATGGATCCGCCTTATAAGCAGGGGCTCGAAAAAGCCGTCCTCGCCTATTTGAAAGATTCTTCCATTTTGACGGACGACACATTGATTATCGTGGAGGAATCTTTAGATACCGATGAAAATGAACTGGAAGGCGATGGATTTGAAATTTGCCGTGTAAAAAAATATAAAACAAATCAGCATATATTTCTGAGAAGAGTAAAATAAAAGGGGGAAATGACAAATACTGTCAGAGAAAAAAGATGAAAAGAGCAATTTATCCCGGAAGCTTTGACCCTTTAACAAACGGTCATCTGGATATTATTGAGAGATCGTCAAGAATGGTCGATGAGCTGAATGTAGCTGTTTTGAAGAATAATGCAAAAAATCCGTTGTTTTCTGCGGATGAACGTGTTAGTATGATAGAAGAGCTGACCGCGCATCTGCCAAATGTAGTCGTTAGCTCCTTTGACGGGCTTCTGGCAGATTACGCACGGCAGATACAGGCAAACATTGTTGTCCGTGGACTGCGGGCTGTAACTGATTTCGAATATGAGCTTCAGATTGCCCAGACGAATCATGTAATTAATCCGCAGATTGATACGATATTCCTGACGACCAGTCTGGAATATGCATATCTCAGTTCCACGATTGTCAAAGAGGTTGCCTCTTATGGAGGCGATATTTCCAAGTTTGTGCCGCCGGAAATCATATCAGGGATCTATAACAAATTTAACATAACCAGATAAGGAGAATGATTCATATGACCAGTCGTTTAGAACAGATTATCGCAGAAATCGAAGAGTATATTGACAGTTGTAAATTTCAGCCCCTGTCAAATTCGAAAATTATTGTTAATAAAGAAGAAATTGAGGAGCTTTTGACAGAACTGCGCATGAAAACGCCGGATGAGATTAAACGTTATCAGAAGATCATAAGCAATAAAGATGCAATCATGGCGGATGCCCAGGCAAAGGCGGAGGAAATCATTGCCCAGGCCCAGATCCAGACAAATGAACTTGTCAGCGAGCATCAGATTATGCAGCAGGCATATGCCCAGGCAAATGAAGTAGTTATGATTGCGACAAACCAGGCGCAGGAGATTTTGGACAAGGCTACTGAGGATGCGGACAATATCCGCACGGCGGCTATCGAATACACAGATAACCTTCTTGTCAACCTGGAAAATATTATGATTCATGCGATTGATACTTCCAAGGCAAAATACGATGGACTGCTGTCATCCCTTCAGAACTGCTACGATATTGTAAAGGCAAACCGGAATGAGCTTTCACCTTCTGAAGCTGTTCCTGAGGATGCAGGAGCAGGCGAAAGCGCACAGGGAGCGAATGAATATGATATTATAGGCGGTTCTAACTAAGCTGGAATAACCGCAAATATCGAATAGCCCAAAAACATGATAATGATGCCGAGTAAGCTGCATCTGCATTTAAACCATGCATAGGCGGCAGTTGAAAAACCGGTGGATTTCATCATGGAAGCTGTCTGAAAAAGTCCGCTTAGCCCGCCGAAATTTACAATCGCAATATTCAGCAGATATTTTTTCAATGGCAGGCTGTCAATGGAGGATACTGCGTGGATACCGTTTGTGATTTCCATAACGCCGATGCAAATGCATTTCAGCGTTTCATTTTCTACGGGAATCATCCGGACAATATCGGCGAGCATGGCAAACAGCATAATATAACCGGCCAGTTTTATCATAGTTGTAAAACCGTCCATTATACCGGCATCTATGATTTTGAAATTTATTTGAGATCGAGATGCCGGTGTTTTTTGTTGAAGATCATATCCTGATGTCCTGCAGTCTTTTTTAAGAATTTTCCGTCCGAGTATCAGCGAGGGCGCATAGCAGGCAAACAAGACAGCCCAAGATGGAAGCATATGGTCTGTGAATGAGCCAATCATATAATTGCATAAAAAGGCAGGGCCGAAATTATTGCTGATACAGCTTATGTTCTGAGCCTCCTGCCGGGTGATTTTTCCGGTCTGGTACAGGTCGGCACAGATTTTGCTCCCCAGCGGAAAGCCAAATAAGAATCCGGCGGCCAGAGGGTATACCAGGGGAGCCCGTACCGGAAACAGACGGCGAAAGACCGGGTGTATCTTTAAAAAGCACATGTCATAGATGCCGGAATGAATGATGATGCCCGAAAAAATGCTGAAAGGCAGCAGGGCAGGCAAAACGGAACGGTACCAGAGCATCAGGCCGTCCGCCGCCGAATGAGCCATTCTGCCGGGAAATATCAGGCAGTACAAAACGCAGAGTGCAAGCAGGATTGCAAAAATTTTCTTCTTCATACTCTATTATATTTTTCATATCTTAAATTAATACAAGATGGGAGAAAAAGATTGCAAAATAAAACAAAACGACGTATCTTTATTCTGCTGTTTGCGGTTGCCGTATTCGATTGTGCCATGATCAGATGGTTAAGCCCGCCGGAGGGGGAAAATACGAATATTTACACGGAAAGGATATATGAGGAGCTGGAATATTTTCCGATTCCGAAAAGTGTGAATGAGGAGGAACTGTCCTGCAGTTATGTGGATTCCTGGATGTCAGAGCGCACCTTCGGGGGAGAACGGCAGCATGAAGGCTGTGATATCATGATGAGTGAGAATCAGAGGGGAATTTATCCGGTTGTCAGTATGACGGCAGGTACAGTGGAAAATATCGGATGGCTGAAGCTTGGCGGATACCGCATCGGAATACGCAGTGAGGGCGGCATCTATTACTATTATGCCCATATGGAATCCTATGCAGAGAATTTGATCAAAGGAGCTTATGTGGAAGCGGGAGAATTTCTTGGATTTGCCGGGGACAGCGGATATGGGAGCGAGGGGACAACCGGACAGTTTGCCGTACACCTGCATGTGGGTATTTACATACCGGATGATACCGGAACGGATCAGGCAGTCAATCCCTATCCTTTTTTGCAGTATTTGGAAAAGTACCGGCTTACTTCGGATTACGGGCGGCAGAATAAATACAACGATTAAAGGAATGTAAAGATGTTAAAGGATAAAAAGGCAGTAATTTTCGATTTGGATGGTACGATTACAGACTCTATGTGGGTGTGGACGGAAATTGACCGGGAATTTTTTGCGCGGGAACATATTAAAATGCCTCCCACACTTCAAAAAGATATCGAGGGAATGAGCTTTACTGAGACGGCAGAGTATTTTATCCGTACCTTTTCTCTGAAGCAAACGCTGGATGAGTTAAAGCAGATATGGAATGACATGGCAATTGAAAAATATAAGAAGGTCACTCCATTAAAGCCGGGTATTCCGGAATTTTTGGTATTTCTTCGGAAACAGGGGGTTCGAACCGGTATTGCCACAAGTAATTCCCGGCTGCTTTTGGATACTTTTTTGCAGGCGCGAAAGCTGACTCCCTTTATTGACACAGTTACTACGAGCTGCGATGTCTGCAAGGGAAAACCTGCGCCGGATGTGTATCTGACAACAGCACAAAAACTGGGTGTAATGCCGGAGGATTGTCTTGTATTTGAAGATATTCCGATGGGCATTCTTGCAGGAAAGAATGCCGGGATGGAAGTATGTGCGGTGGAGGATGATTATTCGACCCACATGAGAAAAGAAAAGAGAGAACTTGCCGATTATTATATTACTGATTACCGGCAGATTTTGGAACGTACATATGAGGTATTGAAATGAATCAATTTTTGCCAATCAGCCGCGAAGATATGATTGCGCGCGGAATAAAACAACTGGATTTTGTCTATGTCATCGGGGATGCCTATGTGGACCATCCCTCCTTCGGTCATGCGATTATCAGCCGGATTTTGGAGGCAAACGGATTTTCTGTCGGTATTATTTCCCAGCCGGATTGGAAGGAAAAAAGCAGTATCTCTGTTCTGGGTGAGCCGCGCCTGGGATTTATCGTGACAGCCGGAAATATGGATTCTATGGTCAATCATTATTCCGTGTCAAAGAAGCGCAGACAAAAAGACGCCTTTACTCCCGGAGGAATCATGGGAAAAAGGCCGGATTATGCTACTGTTGTATACTGCAATCTGATCCGCCGGACCTATAAAAACGTACCCATCATTATTGGCGGTATTGAGGCAAGCCTGCGCCGTTTGGGACATTATGATTACTGGTCAAATAAGGTAAAGCGTTCTATACTGCTGGATTCCGGTGCGGACCTGCTGCTTTACGGAATGGGAGAGCGCAGTATTGTGGAAATGGCGGAGGGGCTGCAGAGTGGAATATCTATTCGTGACCTGACCTATATCGATGGGACTGTCTATAAGACAAAGGATGCAGAGGGAGTGTACGATGCAATTATGCTGCCGTCCTTTGAAGAGATTAAAGCGAACAAAGAAGCTTATGCGAAAAGCTTTTACACACAGTATTGCAATACGGATGCATTTACGGCAAAACGTCTGATTGAGCCTTATGGTGAAAAATCCTTTGTGGTGCAGAATCCCCCGGCAAAACCGTTGTCTACCGGCGAGATGGATTACGTTTATTCATTGCCCTATATGCGGGCATGGCACCCTTCCTACACAGAAGCGGGCGGTGTTCCGGCCATCGAAGAAGTTAAATTCAGTCTGGTCAGTAATCGGGGATGCTATGGCGGGTGCAATTTCTGTGCTCTGACATTTCATCAGGGGCGCATTATCCAGACGAGAAGCCATGAGTCGATTTTACAGGAAGCATCCAAAATCGTCCGGGATCCGGATTTTAAAGGATATATTCATGATGTGGGCGGACCCACGGCAAATTTCCGGGCGCCATCCTGCGAAAAACAGTTAGAGCATGGAGTTTGTACAAATAAACAATGCCTGTTTCCGAAGCCCTGCAATAACCTGCGTGTGGATCATCGGGACTACCTGGAATTGCTTCGGAAACTCCGGGAACTGCCGAATGTAAAAAAAGTTTTTATCCGCTCCGGCATCCGTTTTGATTATCTGATATATGATCAGGACAGGACGTTTTTCCGGGAATTGTGTGAGCATCATGTCAGCGGGCAGTTGAAAGTTGCACCGGAGCATATCTCAGATGCAGTGTTGGAAAAAATGGGAAAACCGCCGGTGGCAGTTTACAATAAGTTCCGGGAAGAATACAAAAAAATGAATGAAAAATTGGGGAAGAAACAGTATCTTGTTCCGTATTTGATGTCCTCTCATCCGGGTTCTACGTTAAAAGAGGCGGTAGAACTGGCAGAGTATCTGCGCGATCTGGGGTATATGCCGGAGCAGGTGCAGGACTTTTATCCGACGCCCTCCACGATTTCTACCTGTATGTATTATACCGGGCTGGACCCGCGCACGATGAAAAAAGTATATGTGACCAACAATCCCCATGAGAAAGCGATGCAGCGCGCCCTGATTCAATATCGGAATCCGAAAAATTATGATCTGGTGTATGAGGCGCTTCATCTGGCACACAGGGAGGATTTAATTGGATATGACGCCAGGTGCCTGATCCGTCCGAGGCGGGGAGAAAAGGGATATGGAGCGAATCAAAATCATCATTCCGGGGAAAAAAGTAAGAGAACCGGAGCATCCCGCCCCAAAAATAAAAAAACGATTCGAAATGTTCACAAAAAGAAGCATTAGCAGTTTTGAAAGAAATGTGAAAAGCATATAAAAGGAATTTAGAAGGAATTATAAAAGAAATATAGAAAAAATTATAGAAGAAATTATAGAAGAAATTGCAGAAGAAATTATAGAAGAAGTGCAGAAGGAATAAAAAAGGAAATACGGGCTATGAAAGAATTTGTCATCAGCAAAAAGGAAGCCGGTCAGCGCATGGACAAGTATTTATTCAAGGTATTGAATCAGGCTCCGAAAAGTTTTGTTTATAAGATGCTGCGCAAGAAAAATATTGTTTTAAATGATAAAAAGGCAACCGGGCAGGAAGTTTTGAGCAGCGCGGATAATATAAAAATTTATCTTTCTGATGATACCTTTGCAAAGTTTGCTTCTGAATTGACAGGGCAGAAGCGGGCATGTGAAAGTGCAGATGGCATTTTGGAAAATCGTGTTTCTCAACCGGATGGAAATAAGCGGGGAAAAAGAAAACCGGAATCTTATAAAATCGATATTGTGTATGAGGATGATGATATCCTGATTCTGAACAAACCGGCAGGATTGCTCTCGCAGAAGGCTTTCCCTGACGATTACTCTGCAAATGAAATGGTTATTGACTACCTGTTGGAAAGCGGGCAGTTAAAGCCGGAGGAACTGCGTACATTCCACCCTTCCGTGTGCAACCGCCTGGACCGCAATACGTCCGGGCTGCTGATTGCCGGAAAATCAATGCGGGGTCTGCAGCAGATGAGCGAACAGCTCAAATCCCGCACGATGAAAAAGTATTACCGCTGTCTTGTTCTGGGAGAGATTCGAAAAAATGCTCACCTGACCGGATATCTGGTTAAAAATCATGCCACAAATCAGGTGACGGTCAGCCGGGAAAAACCTGGGAACAGAAGCTCTGATAATGGACAAAAAGATTCTGAAAAGGCGGCTTTTATAGAGACAGCTTATCATCCGGTCAGGAATTATAAAGGAGTTACCCTGCTGGAAGTACATCTGATCACGGGGCGTTCCCATCAGATTCGTGCCCATCTTGCGTCTATTGGACATCCGATACTCGGAGATGGAAAGTATGGTGATGAAAGGGTCAACCGCATACTTCGCAGCCAATGCGGTGTGACGGGACAGCTTTTGCATGCTTATCGGATGGAATTTCCGAATGGTAACATTGTGACGGCAAAGGAGCCGGAATCATTTTCGAGAGCCGTCCAATTTGTCAAACAAGGTGGATTACACGTTTTTTAGATAAAAAGTATTATTGTATAATTATATAGACAAACCGGCAGACATTTGGAGAGGTCTGCCGGTTTGTCTGGTAAAA
>CAZGMH010000077.1:0-10034 GCA_964526765.1 uncultured Eubacterium sp. | reverse complement strand
CTGATTCTCTTACGAACCGGGAATACTTTTGCCGGGGAAACACTCAATTCATCAATTCCCATTTTCATAAAAGTCTCCGTCAACTCCAAATCTGCTCCCAGCTCTCCGCAGATTCCTGCCCAGATTCCCGCTTTGTGGGCATTTTCCACAACCATCTGAATCATTTTTAAAACTGCCGGATGATGCGCGTCATAGAAGTCATCCAGTTTCGGATTCTGACGGTCAATCGCCAGCGTATACTGTGTCAGGTCATTGGTTCCAATACTGAAGAAATCCACTTCCTTTGCCAGCTCATCAGAAATCATTACGGCTGCCGGAGTCTCGATCATAATGCCAAATTCCACATTTCCGTATGCAATTCCATAGGATTCCAGTTCCCTCTTTACCTCAGCAATCAGTTCTTTTACCTTTTTTACTTCCCAAAGAGAAATAATCATCGGAATCATAATTGCAATATTTCCATAAGCGCTTGCACGGTAGAGCGCCCGAAGCTGAGTCTTGAACAGCTCTTCATTGTGCAGGCAGATACGGACTGCACGATATCCCAACGCCGGGTTATCTTCTTTTTCCAGATGGAAATAGTCAATCTGCTTATCAGCTCCGATATCCATTGTTCTGATAATTACTTTTTTGCTTCCCATCATCTCGGCTGCCTGTTTGTATACCTGGAACTGTGTCTCCTCAGATGGATAATCATCTTCCTGAAGATACAAAAACTCACTTCTGAATAAACCGATTCCCGCCGCATCGTTCTGAAGAACGGCTCCGATATCAGAGATTCCGCCGATATTTGCATACAATTTAATCTCTCTGCCGGATTTTGTCACTGTCGGCTTACCTTTGTACTGCTTTAAAATTTCCTGACGGTCCAGTTCCGCCTGACGCATTGCCTTTGCTTCTTCCAGACATGCTTCATCCGGTTCGACGGTTACAATACCTTTATTTCCGTCCACTACCGCCGCCTTCCCGTCAACGCCCTCCGGGATATTTGTGCTGACCAGAGCCGGAATATTCATTGTACGCGCCAAAATTGCCGTATGGGAATTTACGGAACCCTGACGGGTTACAAATGCAATAATCATGGATTTATCAAGCTGCACTGTCTCGCTGGGCGTCAAATCATCTGCCACGATAACAGACGGTTCCGTAAGTATTTTTTCTCCATTTCCGCTGCCATTTAAAATTCTGATTAAACGCTCTGTGATATCTTTGATATCCGCCGCACGGGCTTTCATATATTCATCATCCATAGACTCAAAGATAGCAGAAAAATTGTTTCCGGCTGTTGCTACAGCGTACTCGGCATTTACCTCCTGGGTCTGTATCATATTGATGATAGATTCCACATAATCCGCATCCTCCAGCATCATCTGATGCACCTCAAAAATTGCCGCGTTCGCTTCCCCAACCTCTACAACTGCTTTATCATACAATTCCTGAAGCTGCTGTTTTGCCTGCTCCTGTGCGGCTGCAAAACGTGCTTCTTCCTGTGCGGTATCACCGACACGCTCCCGGCGCACCTGCTTTTCCTGTTTTTTCCATTCTGCAATTGTGCCTATCGCAATTCCCTGTACCGCTGCCTTCCCCTGATACTGCTCCATTTTCAGTCTCCTTTATTACTCTCCAAGTCCGCTCTCGATTAAAGATACGATTCTCTCTAATTCAGCTTCCTCGCCCTCTCCGCTTACTTCCAACTCGATTTCCGTACCGCATTTAATAGCTGCCGACATAATTGCCAGTAAGCTCTTACCATTGATTTTCTTACCATTTGCAGTAATAAAAATATCACATTTGCTCTTCATTGTCTCTTTTGCCAACACACCTGCCGGTCTTGCATGAAGTCCCTGTTCATTCTTTATTACAATTTTCTTTGATGCCATAATATTTATTCCTCCTTATTGATTATACTTCTACGCCAAAGTGCTCAAATAAAATTTTCTCTGCTTTTGCACTCCAAAGACCGCGGTTTTCTTTGCACGCTTCATCTAATTTCTTAAATAACGGATCTGTTTCACCCAGCTTACCGAAATCTTCAATTGCTGTCAACGGCATATTGAACTGGGTATAGGTCAGCTTCTTTCCACCCGGAATATTCGGAAGATTCAGGGTTGCTTCCGCAATACTGTCAATACCGCCTACATGTGTTACCATAACTGCCGGCTCAATCTTTCCTGCTGCTGCCAGCTCGTTTGCCTCAATCAGATCATCATTGTTTCCGCCTGTTGTTCCGAGAATGTGAGTGCTTGTATAATGTGCATTGTAAAGATTAATCTCAGCCTTAAACTGGTTATCCGTCGGGCCCGCAAAGAAATTCATACATCCGTCAAACGCCAGAATCTTATCTCCCATTTCCGCAACCTGACGGTTTGGAATATATACAAATACGTCGTCATAACCATGACCATCTGTAATGTCAATCAGTTCTTTTACCGGATCATCCATCTTTGCTGTGTTCACATACAGAAGTTCTACGCCGTGGGAAGCTGCATATTCAGGAGTGATAACTTCAGCGGCGCGTTTTAATCTGTCATCGCTGATGTCTGTTACAACAATACGTTTTGGTTTATTTTCAAACTGAATACCATAGCTTACAGCGCCCAGTCCCATCGGGCCGCAGCCGCCGAGAATAATGATATTTCCGTCAACCTTTGTGCCCGGAGCCAGATCATGATTTCTCTTATTTGTATGATAGTTGCCATGATATCCGCCAATAACGCAGCTCATCGGCTCGCCAAGAGATGCCTCAAAGAAACTCTCTCCATTATAAGGCATTAAGCAGCCAAGTTCCATAACTTCGTGCGGTATAATGCAGTATGTACAAGCACCGCCAAAATATTCATAAGAGTATCCCGGAGAAGCAAGGCTTCCCTTGTAGTTTAACGCCGGCTGCTGAGCAAATTTCTGTCCCGGTTTAAACTGATCTTTCCATTTTTCTCCAACTTCCACGATGACGCCTGCAAACTCATGCCCAATGATAACCGGATTGGTGTCAATGTTCTGCGGCGCACGTTTATGTTTTTTGCCCTGCTCCAATAATTTATAAGTGGACATACAAATACTGTCGCTCATAACTTTTACAAGAATTTCATCATCTTTGATTTCCGGAAGTTCAAATTCTTCCAAACGAACATCCCTTGCTCCATACATTCTTACAGCCTTAGTTTTCATTTTATTTCTCTCCTATTCCTTCTATTATTACTTCTTTTTTCAATGCTTCGATTACTTCTTTGGTCGGCGGTTTTGTACCAATGGTCGTAACCGCTCCGGCGGATGTAGCCATACAGGTTTTCATCATCTCTGTAAAATCCAGCTTTTTATCCCAGGAATATGCCAGCGCTGCCACAAAAGCGTCTCCTGCTCCAACCGTAGAATGAGCTTTGACCTTCAAGCCGGGAGCTTTGACCTGATCATCCGCTCTGATAAGAAGAGCGCCTTCGCTTCCGAGGGATACCGCAACCGTTGCAACTCCCTTGTTCATCAGATTTTTTGCAATGCCGACAAGCTCTTTCAGAGAAGTATCTCGCCCAACCCCGGCATATTCCTCCAACTCCACTTTATTCGGCTTAATGATATCCGGTCCGGCCTCCAGTGCATTCACGAACAGCTCTCCGTCTGCATCTAAAAGTACCTTTGCTCCCGTTTCATGAAGTTTCAAAATAATATTTTTGTAGATATCCTTATCTACAGTGGCAGGCACGCTTCCTGCCAGTACAAATAAAGTATCTTCTTTTGCATAGCTCATCAGCTTTTCCACAAGCTGTGCAATCTGTTCATCGGTAATCTGTGGGCCAGGCTCATTCAGCTCTGTTACCGTTCCCTTTTTCTCCACTACTTTCGTATTTGTTCTTGTTTCGCCTTCCACCCAGACAAAATCATTTTCGATTCCCTGCGCATTCAGTACATTTTCAATTGTTCTTCCGCCGTTTCCGCCAAGAAATCCTGTTGCAATACTTTTTCCGCCAAGCTCGCGAATCGTTTTTGATACATTGATTCCTTTTCCCCCGGCATCATATTCTACATGCTGGATACGGTTCAAACCGCCCTGCTCCAGCGCTTCGATATCAATCGTTTTGTCAATCGCCGGATTCATTGTCACAGTTACAATCATCGTTTTCTCTCCTTATTCTGCCAAAAGCTGATAAATTTTATCCGCATCTCCGCACAAAAGCTGCTCTGCATCTTCCGGTGACAGCATTTTGTCTGCGATTTTTGCCAAAATATTCAAATGCTCATCGCCGACGCCAGCGATACCGATTACGATTTTTACTTCCTCTCCGCCCCAGTCAACGCCATTCGGAACTGCAACTACTGAGATACCTGACTGAAGAACCTCTTTCTTTGCTTCTTCCACGCCGTGAGGTAATGCAAGCCCATTTCCCATAAAGGTTGAGCATGTTTCTTCCCTCTTAATCATTGCATCTACATAAGAAGGATTTACATATCCTTTGTCTACCAGAAGTTGACCCGCCTGACGGATAACTTCTTCTTTTGATGCAGCATTTTCATTTACCTGTACATTTTCCCGATATAACAATTCTAATTTTTCCGTTTTCTTTTTGGATTTAAAAAACATTTGCTTCTCCTCCCGATTCTTTTTTTCAGGTATTTCCGCGGTTTACCTTTTTTATATTTGGTTTCCTTATGGTTATATTATAATGTCGTGAAAACCTTTTTTTCAACTCAAAGACCCTTATCTTTGACGTCATCAATTGGTGCCAAAAAATAAGATATCGGGATTTTTGCAAAAAAAGTGGTATGCACACCATTACGGATGCCATACCACTTTTAATCTTTGCTATACACTTTTAACCTTTTTTCTTCTTTTACATTTTATTAATATACTGATTAAAATATTGTTTTAAGTATTTCGACAGCACGCTCCGCACCGTCTCCTTATCTCCTTTTTGAATCATATCTAAAAACGCATAATCTTCGATGAGTGTGCTGCTGATATATCCGAGAATATCACTGTTCTCCTTTACATGCTCGTCCTCCGGAAGCAGCATTACAATGACAACCTGGATTCCCTTAAAATATGGGTCTGCAAATGCATTTTTTGATTCTGTCATACAGACAGAAATGCCGGGGCGAACCACTCCTTTTGTCCTTGTATGAAGAAGCCCGAAACCAAATTCTGCGAAAATCTGCGTACCAAGCTTTTCCCGCTTTAAAATATCCTGACGGATTTCTTCACTCCAATCGCCATAACAGGACATTTTTCGGCTGATAATATTCACCAGCTCATCAAATGTAATCGTTTCTTTTACCTGTATATATTCCATATACTGAATAATTTGTTTAATCTGATTGGCAACAAAGTTAATCTGCTCCAATTCTCTGGAAAATTTGGTTTCCTCCTGTTTTTTTGCCGGAGTGCGTTCAAATTCAAATACTTTCTGACTTATTTTGTCCATATCCTCTCCATTTAAAAGCGGATTTACATATACCACCGGCGCATCTATCTGTTCCAATGAAATGCTGGATATAAAGAAGTCCGTATTCGATGTAATGTACGGCGTCACATCATTTTTTCCATAGGCAGTAATATGTACCCTGTCCCGAAAAGCCTTCTCTATTTTTGAAGACATCAGTCTGGAGATACCTATTCCGCTGGCACAGACAATACCCACTGATACCTGCCGTAAGTGCTCCTTTTTGTCCTCTAAACGAACAAGCGCAGCGCCAAAATGCAGCGCCAAAAATCCGGTTTCCGCCTCCGGCACTTCCTTTCCGGTCCATTCCTGTATTACCTTGCTGACTGCCTTACACTTTTCAAATATTTCTCCGTAACTTTGCTTAATTTCCTCAAGAACCGGATTCTGTATCTGCATTTCATACACAATTCGGATTAACGTCGGCTGTAAATGAGCCAAAAGCCCCTGAATAAATTCTTCATCCTGCTTTAACAAAAAAGCGACATCCGAATCAAAGGCATTAATCATATTATTGACTAAAACCTGAATTTCCTTTTTCTCTGATTGAAGTGTCTTTCCTTCTTCCATCGAAAAACGCTGGTGCTTGGAACCCTTGATATGAAGGCATATATAATAAAGCTCCATCCGGGGAATCTCTGTCTCAAATTCTTCTTCCAATTCATAAACAATTCTTTTTGCCAGCTCATAATCCTCATCCTGCTGCACAGAAGATACTAATTTTTCATTATAGCCGATTACTTCACCTTTCAAAATGCGATTGATTGCAATAGAAATGTGAAGAACCAATCCCACATAGGAACTTTCTGTTAAAGATAATAAGCGCTCCTCATCAATCCCTACGATTGTATTTACAACACGTTTTAATATATCATCATTTAAAATCTTTCCGATGCTGCTCTTTTTCAGATTATCCAAATCTGCCGCGTTTTCTTCAACTTCCCTGGCGTTATAAAATTCTCTCAGCACATGGGTATCAATATTTTCGCTGATAAATTCACGGATTGCTTTCCGGTAGTTTTCCTCTGTCCCCTGTATAGATACGCCGCTTCCCGGTTTTCTCTCCACATACAGATGATATTGATTCAGCCATTCTTCTACAGCCTCCAAATCTTTGCTGATCGTAGCCTCGCTGACTTTAAACTGGCTGCTGTAATAGAACAGTTTCTTCAGACCTTTTTCTCTTAATATCTCCAGAATCAGGCGTTTACGCCTCTCCTCCCTGTTAGAGCTGTCATAGCTGTCCGTTCCGGACAGCGCTTCCAATAATTGCTCCCTGTCTTCCGCTTCCCCTTCTAACCAGACGCCGACACCTGTACGGCTCATAAATTGAACCCGGTATTTCTTTAAACTGGAATCTATATATTCCAGTTCTCTCTGCACCGTTCTTTTACTGACTCCGATTCTCTCTGCCAGATTTTTAATAGAAATCGGCTCCTTTTCCATAAGAAGAACATTTAGAATTTGTTTGATTCTTGGCGTAAATTCCATATCATCACCCGTTTCTTGTCTCAATCAACTCAAGTAAAGCTTCATATTCCTGCACACTGAGAAGATTCTCCAATGTATATATTTCCCTTTCCTTTGGAATTTGTGGGCATTCCTCTGCAAAACTTCTCTGACATACGATTAAATCACTGTCTTCTTCCAGCAAATCCACGGCACATGCTTTTACTTCCACATCCGCAATGCCCTTTTCTGCAAGTTTTCTGCGAAACAGAGCCGCAGCCATTACGCTTGATCCAACTCCGCCGTCACAGATGAACAGCAATTTATGGATAGACGCCTGTTTTTCCACAGCCTTCTCCTCCTTATTTTCTGCTTTTTTTCTATCCTCAACGTTTCCGCCATCTTTTACCATTTCCGCCCTGTCCGGATCATTCACTCCGATTTTCAAAATAAGCAATGCCAATAAAAAGGATACGATTGCCGATACTCCGACGCCCAGCAGGACGGGACCTGCATTTTCACGTCCCGCCATCATAAGGATTGTCAGAATACTTCCCGGAGAGACCGGTCCAACCAATCCCGCATCTGTCTGTAAAAAACAGAAAATACCAGCCATACTTCCGCCTATCGCAGCGACAAGAAGCCATAAATTCGTCAACACAAACGGAAAATACACCTCATGGATTCCCCCGATTAACTGTGCAAAAATACCGGCTCCAAACTGTTGGCGTTTTTCTTTTTTCATTACATACAAAGCGCACAGGATTCCCTCTCCCGGTCCCGGATTTGTCTCAAGTAAAAACAGAATAGATTTCCCCTGCATTTCCGCCTGGGACATCCCAAGAGGGGTGAAAATTCCGTGGTTTAATCCATTATTCAGGAACATAATTTTTGCAGGTTCAATCAAAAAACTGCTTAAAATAACCAATTTTTTATCAATCAGAATATTGATTCCCTGCTCGATTACATCGGAAACTGCCGATAATGCGGGAGCAACCAGATAAAAAGAAAGCAGACAAAATCCGCCGCCCAATCCTGCGAGCAGAAGATTTCGTATTAACATATGTGTAGCCGCTGTAAAACGGTCTACCAGATTCTTTATAATCCATTTTGTAAACCACCCGCATATTGGTCCGAGAATCATGGCGCCCAGAATACCGACATTAAAGCTGTATGCAATTATTCCAACCACAGCAAGTACCGCCACAACAGAGCCTTCTTTTCCGCCGATGGAATCGCCTGCTCCGTATCCTATCAGACATGGGATTAAAATCATATATACGATACTGGTAATCTGATAGATATGGTCATTGGGATACCATCCGTAATTTCCAAAAATTACGGACAGCACCCCAATAAAGAGAAATATGCCGATATAATTGATAATAATCCTGCTGTAAAACTTACCTGCTTTTTGTATCCATATTCTCATAAGTAGCTTCTCCCAATCTTTTTCCCAGTATATCATACAGGAAAAGCATTTCGCAATCTACTTATAAAAAGCCGGTAAATAATTTTTTATGACTGTTTTAACTGCTCAACCAGCTCATCATACTGCGGAGCTGCAAGGAAGTTTGTAATAAGTACAAGCTGCGCATTTGGATTACTGTGAGCAGCACGTTCTCCTAATTCCTCATGTGTTACAACAATCTGCACATCCGAAGGAATTGATGAAACCGGCGTGTGAATTACTTCGATTCCCGTTATACCTGCAGCCGCTATTTTTTTCTTCAATACAGTTGCGCCCATAGCGCTGGAGCCCATTCCCGCATCACATGCAAATGCAATTTTGCTAATCTTTCCGGTTGCTTTTTCTGTGGAAGACGATGCCAAACCTTTTGCCTGGCTCTTCATAGCGTCTTTTTTCGCCTGTGCTTCCTCCAGGGAGGCATCTTTTCCGGCAACTTTCAGCAGGAACAGTGCAATCACGAAGGATACTACCGTCGAAACTCCTACGCCGATAAACAATCCCGGATAACAATGTCGCTCCGCCATCATAACAAGGGCAAGGATACTTCCCGGTGATGCAGGGGATTTTAATCCTACATCCATCAGGGTGAAAATAAATATACCGGATGCCCCGCCTGCCATAGAGGCAATGATTAAAATCGGGTTCATCAATACATATGGGAAGTAAATTTCATGGATACCTCCAAAGAAGTGGATAATTGCCGCACCCGGTGCAGAGCTTTTCGCACTTCCCTTTCCTGCTATACAGTAAGCCAGCAATACGCCAAGTCCGGGTCCCGGATTTGATTCAAGCAGGAAGAAGATAGATTTTCCTGTCTCCTCCACCTGTTTAATGCCCATAGGAGATAAAATACCATGATTGACTGCATTATTCAGGAACAATACTTTCGCAGGTTCAATAAATACACTTGCCAGAGGAAGCAGACCATGAGCAACAAAGAATCCTACTCCCGCTTCCATAGCGCCATTCAGAACTTCCACTAATGGAGCTACGCCATACATAGCTGCAATTGCCAGAATCGCGCCCATGATTCCCAGTGAAAAGTTATTCACCAGCATCTCAAATCCGGCTTTAATATGATTTTCTATAGCCTTATCAAATTTTTTCAAAAGCCATGCCGACACAGGTCCCATAATCATAGCTCCGATAAACATCGGAATGTCAGAACCTACAATAACACCCATCGTTGCAATAGCGCCAATGACACCGCCTCTGACATCATGAACTACTTTACCTCCCGTGTAAGCAATAAGTAACGGAAGTAAATATGTAGACATCGGAGTTATCATCATTGCGATTTTTTCATTTGGACACCAGCCCCCTGCCATAAATAATGCTGTTATCAGCCCCCACGCTATAAAAGCACCAATATTCGGCATTACCATTCCGCTCAAAAAGCGGCCAAAAAGTTGTACTTTTTCTTTCATTGATTTCACACCTCAACATTTTCTAATTTTTTCTCCAGGGTATACTTGGAAGTACACCATAATCCATGCCCCTCAGAGGGCTTTCGAACTTCGTTCGTCAAGGTATGATTGGCCAATCAATTCCTGTTAATGTTATTATAAAAGATATCCCGCAAACTTTTCAATCAATAGAAAAATAGATTTGGCACCATCACATAATGCCAAATCTGCCAAAAAATGTAGAAGATTTCTTTTTTCTTAATAATTGTTTTTAAA
>CAZGMH010000076.1:0-10049 GCA_964526765.1 uncultured Eubacterium sp. | reverse complement strand
GATTAAAAACCGATTAAAAAATTTTTCTTTTCTTGACAAGCTGAACAAATTCACGATTATTTCTTGTGCGCAGGAACATATGAAGAATATTTTCCACTGCCTCATCCGCTTTCATGCTGTTAAAGGCTTTTCGCATAATATAGACCGCTTCCTGCTCCTCCTTATCCAACAGCAAATCTTCTCTTCGGGTACTGGATTTTACAATATCTATCGCCGGGAAGATACGTTTTTCGGAAAGCTTGCGGTCCAGCACAAGCTCCATATTACCGGTACCTTTGAATTCCTCGTAAACAACATCATCCATCTTGCTCCCGGTCTCCACAAGAGCTGTGGCAAGAATCGTCAGGCTGCCGCCCTCACGCATATTTCTCGCCGCGCCAAAGAAACGTTTCGGCATATGCAGGGCTGCCGGGTCGAGACCACCGGATAAAGTACGTCCGCTTGGCGGAACAACCAGATTGTAAGCCCTTGCAAGGCGGGTAATGCTGTCCAGCAAAATCATGACATCCTTTTTGTGCTCCACGAGACGTTTTGCGCGCTCGATTACCATCTCAGACACCCGCTTGTGGTGTTCCGGAAGCTCATCAAAGGTGGAATAAATAACCTCCACATTATCTCCCTCAATCGCCTCTTTGATATCGGTAACTTCCTCGGGACGCTCGTCAATCAGCAAAATAATCAGATGCATCTCCGGATTATTCCTCGTAACAGAAGCCGCCACCTCTTTCAAAAGTGTTGTCTTACCTGCCTTCGGCTGGGAGACGATCATACCGCGCTGTCCTTTGCCGACAGGGGAAATCAAATCCATGATACGCATTGCCGTCTTATTCGGGCTTGTCTCCAGGCGAAGCCTCTCATTTGGAAAAATCGGGGTCAAATCCTCAAAATTTTTCCGTTTGGATGCCTCATAGGGCGGCACATCATTGACTGCTGTAATATAAAGCAGGGCGCTGAATTTCTCCCCCTGGGATTTGATTCTCTTATTTCCGCAAATAATATCTCCGGTTTTTAAATTGAATCTGCGAATCTGGGAAGGCGATACATATACGTCGTTTTCACCCGGCAGATAATTTTCACAGCGGATAAAACCATATCCGTCCGGCATTACTTCCAGAATTCCGTTTGCCTGCTCCCCGCTGTCTAAGGAAGCTTCGTCTTTGCGTATCTCCATGGACTCCTCATCCGCTGTTTTCTGCGTATTCTGCTCCCTTTCACTATTTTCTCTGACCGGTTGTCTGGATGTCTCCTCGCCGGCCTGTCCCCTCTGTATAGTCTCCTGTCTCTGTGTCATATCCCTCTTTTGTGCAGTCTCCTGCCTCTGTGTCATATCCCTCTTTTGTGCAGTCTCCTGCCTCTGTATCATATCCCTCTTTTGTGCGGTTTCCCGCCTCTGTACAAATTCCTTCTTTTGTGCGGTTTCCGGCTTTTGCGTCGTCTCCGGCTTTTGTACGGTTTCCGCTTTTTGCGTTGTCTCCGGCTTTTGTGCTGCCTCCTGTTTTGACGCCAAAGCTTCTTTTTCATCCTCCTGAAGCATACGCTCGATCAGTTCCGCTTTTTTCAATGCAGATATTTTTTTTAAACCTCTTGCTTTTGCCAAATCCCGTAAAATGGCAAGTGACAAACTTTCATACTTTTCTCTCATTACTTACCTCCAGTAAAGCATCTCTTGTAACATGCATTCCTATATGTGCAGCACTACTGTGTACACGAGCATTATCATTGTTTTAATTACTCATCCTTGGAATTTCTGTCAGAATTGACACGATTTCTCTTCTGATGATATATTATACACCAGGATTCCGAAAATAGGAAGTGTTATTTTCTTGATTTGTCCATTTTTTAATGATATGATAGCTTTGTCTGAATTTCTATCTAAATTTCTATGCAAAGGAGCACAACAACAATGGACATAAATGAAAAAGCTTTATTATTACATAAAGAATGGAACGGAAAATTAAATACCGTATCAAAAGCGCCGGTCAAAACCCGGGAGGATTTGGCGATTGCCTACACACCCGGCGTTGCGGAACCCTGTAAGGTTATCGCAAAAAATCCGGATGAGGCTTATACCTACACAATGAAGGCAAACACCGTCGCAGTTATTTCCGACGGAAGCGCTGTACTCGGTCTGGGAAATATCGGAGCTTTGGCCGCACTGCCTGTTATGGAGGGCAAATGCGTCCTTTTCAAAGAATTCGGGAATGTCAACGCAGTACCGCTCGTTCTCGATACCCAGGATACGGATGAGCTTGTCAGCACAATTGCAAATGTCGCTCCTGCTTTTGGCGGAATCAATCTGGAGGATATCTCCGCGCCGAGATGCTTTGAAATTGAGGAACGTCTGAAATCCATGCTGCATATTCCTGTTTTCCACGATGACCAGCACGGAACAGCCATCGTTGTCCTTGCCGCTATTATCAATGCGTTGAAAATAACCGGGAAGAAAAAGGAGGACTGCCGGATCGTCATGAGCGGCGCCGGGGCAGCCGGAATTGCCATCGCAAAACTGCTTCTGACTTACGGATTTCAGCACATTATCCTGTGCGGAAGCCGGGGCATTATCAGCAAGGATGATCCGAAACTCAACTGGATGCAGAAAAAAATGACCGAAGTTACCAATCTGGACAACCTGAGCGGTTCCCTGGCAGACGCATTAAAGGGCGCTGACATTTTCATCGGGGTATCCGCACCAAATATCGTGAGCGCTGAAATGGTTTCATCCATGAATAAGGATGCTATCATTTTTGCTATGGCAAATCCTGTACCGGAGATTATGCCCGACGCGGCAAAAGCTGCCGGCGCCAGAATTGTCGGAACGGGACGCAGCGACTTTCCGAACCAGATCAACAATGTTATCGCATTTCCCGGTATCTTTAAGGGCGCTCTGGAAGGCCGCGCAGAACAGATCACCGAAGAAATGAAACTGGCTGCCGCAAAAGCGCTCGCAGGACTCGTAAGTGATGAAGAATTAAGTGAAGATTTCATTATGCCGGAAGCATTTGATCCCCGCGTTGCGGAGGCTGTAAGCCAAGCTGTAAAATCCCATATCAGACGATAAACAAAAAACGTTACTACTCACTGGATACCTATTTAACACAATTGCTGAATACCATTCAGAAATAAAGGAGGGATTTGCCGTGACTGAACTTGATACAATGTATCGGCTGATGATTTTGTTTATGCTTGATAAAGTGGAATATCCGCTTACCAACACGCAGATTACAAACTTTATTTTAGAAAAAGATTATACGACCTATTTTACCATCCAGCAGACATTTTCGGATTTGCTCTCCTCGGAGCTGATTACCGCAGAATCTACCCACAGCAACACCCGCTACCGGATTACAGAGGAAGGGCAGCAGACGCTTCGCTTTTTTAATGACAAAATATCCGACGCTATCAAGCAGGATATCATAACCTATTTTCAGGAGCATCACTATGACTTAAAACTGGAGACTTCTGTCTACGCGGATTACTTCAAAGCTTCCGGTAAGGGCTACGTCGTGCGCTGCCGGATTAAGGATATCGAAAAATCAATCATCGACCTCACAATCGCCGTAGATACCAGGGAACAGGCGGAAGCTATCTGCGGCAGCTGGAAAAAACAGAGCGCTGAAGTTTATGCCCTGCTTATGGATACGCTTCTAAAATAGAAATACCGATGAAATGGAACGTGCCGGGCATAGGGCGCTTTCATCTCATCGGTATTTTTGTAAACCTCTTTATTTTTTCTTCACGCTGTAACCAAATTTTCCTGTTTTTTCTCCCAGCTCAAAATATTCTCCGTGGGAATAAGCGGTCAGTCCAAGGTCGTTTAAATGAAACTTTCCCTTTTCGTCCATATATTTTGAATCCACGGACACTGCCGTCACTTCCGCCAAAAACATATCATGGCTGCCAAGCTCAATTACCTGCTTAACTTTGCACTCAATATTAACCGGACTTTCTGCAATTCCCGGTGCAGATATCGTCTTTGACGGATTTGGCGTCAAATGCATCGCCTCAAATTTATCAATATCCCTGCCGGATTTTACTCCGCAGTAATCGGTAACAAAAGTCAAATCCTTTGTTGTGAGATTAATCACAAACTCACCGGTATCCTTTATGATGTCATAAGAATAGCGTTCCCTGCGCACAGATATAGACACCATTGCCGGTTCGGAACAGATCGTTCCTGCCCATGCAATCGTAATAATATTCGGTTTTTCACCGGGACGCCCGCAGCTTACCATGACCACCGGCGCCGGATAAAGCATATTTCCCGGTTTCCAATATTCTCTTCCCATACTGTTCCTCCTACTGTTCCTGCAGCGCAGACATAAACATCGGGATTAACTGTTTCTTCCTGGACACAACGCCCTTTAACACATAGTAATCGTCCGCTTTATGTACATGATATGCATTTTCCACAAGTTCATCTGCCTTTTCCCCGTCACAGATCAGATAAGTCGTCTCCTCTATAATATTCGTCAGCATTACAAATACCATACCGATCTTCCGCTCGTTCATAGCCTGCTGCAAATACGGAAGAAGTTTTTCCCTCACCTGTTCCAGTTCATCCTGCGTCATAGCGCTGATCTGACCCACGCCGAAATCAACGCCGCTCTGACTGAAGGTTTTGAAATCCTGATAAAATATTTCTTCCGGCGTCTTAGAACCAAAATCGCTTCCCGCCTGAAACATTGCCTTTGCATGTTCTTCCGTATTAATACCGGCAATCCCTGCCAGTTCTTCCGCCACATATTTATCCAGCGGAGTGCAGGTAGGCGAACGGTACATCAGCGTATCAGACAAAATTGCCGAACAGAGAAGACCCGCTATTTCCTTTGTAATCTCCACGTTCTGTTCCCGGTACATCTGATATATGATCGTCGCCGTACATCCCAAAGGCTGATTTCTGAAAAACACCGGCGACATTGTCTCAAGACTTCCGATTCGATGATGGTCAATAATTTCCAGAATATCGGCGCCGCCTATACCGTCTACCGCCTGTGTCCTCTCATTATGATCCACAAGGATCACCTGCTTTTTCTTCATATTCAATAAATTACGCCTGGAAATCATACCGACATATCTTCCATCCTCATCCAATACCGGAAAATCGCGGTGTTTCTCTTTCGACATAATTTCCTTTACATCATCTATATATTCTTCCGTGTCAAATGTGATCAGATTGTCCTTTCGCATAAAAAATTTAATCGGCATACTCTGGTTGATCAAACGTGCCGTTGTATAGGTATCATAATCCGTAGTAATCAGCACACAACCCTTTTCCTCCGCCATTTTAATAATCGTTTTTGACACCTTCGGGCTTCCGGCAATGACAATACAGCCCGCGTTTGCCTCCAAAGCGCATATCTGTGCATCATAGCGGCTTCCCATAATCACCAGGTCGCCATCCTCCAGGAATTCTTCCATGATTTCCGGATTGGCAGAACCTACCATTACTTTACCGCCGGTGAAATAGGCATGTTCATTTCCACAGAGAATGGTTCCTTCCAGCGTCTCCACAATATTCTGGTACTGTGTCCTGGCGCGCGCCAAAATCCTGTTATCATAAACATCCATATAAGATGTGGCGATATCGCCGGTGATGATCAATCCTTCCAGATTATTCCGGGCATCCGTGATCGGCAAAGTCACTACGTTCTGTTCCTTCATCATTTCCCATGCCTTTTTCAGGGAAATCTTTCCGCTGACCCCCGCCGTCTTACGGATTTCAATATCCTTTACCTGTGCCCCTACGTCCGTAATCAGGCCCGGCGCTTTCACCCCAAAGGTTTTCAGCACATATTTTGTCTCTTCATTCAACTCTCCTGCTCTTTTTGGCTCGTATTTATCCTCATCCACCTGATTTTTTAAATTTGCATAGGCGATTGCCGCACAAATAGAATCCGTATCCGGATTTTTGTGGCCTACCACCCAGACTCTCTTTTTTTCATCTAATCCCATATTTCTGATCCTACTTTCCTGTTTCACAACTATTCCTTACATAAAGCCGGCAAATATTCCCATGGAATACAATATGTACAAGGCCAGCAATATAAAATCGGCAAAAGCGAAAAAGGAGAAAAATTTCCATCCCTTAAAGGATTTCCGGATTTTGCCCATACTCTCCGCCCCGATTTCCATTTCTTCCAATTTGCCTTCCATTTCCGTATACAGACTTTTAATATTGCGATAACACTTTACATTTTCCGTATGGATTTTATCGCTGAAATCAAACTTCATACTGTCAAGCTTTTCACTTAACTCGCCGAGCGTTGTTTTCAATTCTTCCATCTGCTGACCGGAATTTTCTCCAAGCTGCTGCTGCCTGTCACTGATTTCCTTTAATTGTTCCATCTGCTGCTCAGAGTTTTCTCCAAGCTGCCGCTGCCTGTCACTGATTTCCTTTAATTGTTCCACCTGCTGGCCGGAGCCCTCTGTAATCTGCTGAATCCGGCGCTCTGTCCTTATATCCAACTGCTCCATCTGCTTGTCCAGCGCCTCTATCATTTCCTGAATCTGAACCGTCACGCCGACAATCAGTTGGTCTGCAGCTTCTCTCCTGCTCTCCAGCGCCACATCCAATTCTTTCGCTTTCGCCTCCTGGCTCGAAACCAGCTCTCCCAATTCCGCAGCTCTCTTTTCCCGGACTGCAAGAACCTTTTGAAGTTCTTCCGCTTTATTTTTTAATTCATTAATCTGTTCCAATAAAATATCCTCTTCCTGTGCCGTATTTTTCATAATATCCGGGATTTCCTGTTCCTTCACCATATCCCGGCCTCTGTTTGCAGCTTTTTCATTTTGTACGGATTTACCGCTTTGTACGGATTTTTCATTTTGTGCAGATTCCCCATTTTGCACATTTTTCCGCTTCCGGTTCAAAATTTCCTGCTCCCTGCTCCTGACCAGGCTATATCTGCCTCCAAATAAATTCATAGGGTTTCCTCCGAGCGTTTTGTTTTTTATTGTAACACCTGCATACATGTAACGTCAATCTGCAGTTGTCTGTGGCCGGCTGCCCATTGTCTGTGGCTGACTGCACATAATATTGATATGAGTACGTACCATCATGGCAATTTTAAACAGCATTGCATCCTCAAAAGACCGGATATCCAGTCCCAGTTTCTTTTCAATCCTCTCAAGACGGTAAACAAGCGTATTCCTGTGTATATATAGCTGTCTGGCGGTCTCTGAAATATTCAGGTTATTGTCAAACAACTGATTAATCGTGGTCAACGTTTCCTCATCAAAATCCATATCCGCATTTTCTCCAAGCACTTCGCGCAAAAACAATTCACACAAATCCAAAGGAAGCTGATAGATGAGGCGTCCTATTCCCAGCTTATTATAACAAAATACATGTTCTTCGCCGTAAAAAATCTTTCCGACCTGCAATGCAGTACAGGCATTTCGATAAGATTCGCTCATCTGCTCAAAGGAAAATACTTCATCCCCATATCCAATCCAGACATTCGTCATGGCTTCTGCCTGCAGGTTGTCCACAATTACCCTTGCATATTGTCCATAATCCTTATCCTCTATCCCGGAAACATTTTTTATCAATACAACTTTTGTTGTATCCATTTCCACCAGATAGTCCACATAATGAACAAGAAACAGATTTTTCAGCGTTTCCAACACAATCGAATCTTTCTCCCTGACAAATTTAATCACATATAAGACAAACTGCCCTGTATTTAACCGGAGATGATAATTTTTTTCTTCAATCCGGTCTTTCGGAATTTCTCCATTTAACACCTGCCGCAAAAAGTTCATCTGATCCATCGGTTCCAACACCGAAAGACAAAGATTTCGTATCTGGCACACTGCCATTCTCCCAATTACATAAGCGGTATCCGCTCCTGTCCCTTTACTGCACAACAGCACATATTCCGTCTGTCCTTCTATTTCCACCCGTAAAAAAATCCAACTGCCAACCACCTGGCTCTCCGCCGGTGATTTTGCGAACTGACATACAGACTCTGGCAGCTCGTCTCCGCGTATCTCCTCCGTACCTGCCGCCAATCTTCCTTTTTTTGTGAACAGAAGAAACTCCATTCTGGAAATTTCCTTCATCTCCTCCAAAGACTCTTTTAATTTTTTTGCCGAAGGCTTCTTATCCATATCTTCCTCCATCGCCTGCCCAAAAGCACCCCCTGCATCATACTGACACCGCCAGGTTTTTTCTTCATTATACAAGAAAACTGGGCAGGAAATCCATACCCAGTTTTTCTTTCACGTATAAACTTTTTTTCTTAGTGGCAAATTACCTGCTCTGTTTCTTTATCAAAAACATGTCCTTTGTCGATATCAAATGCGATTTCCACATCATCGCCATAACGGCACGGTGTGCTTGCATCTACTTTAGCAGTCATGGTAAGACCAAACGCTGTGTAGTATAACAATACTTCGGAGCCAAGTAACTCATAACCGGTACACTGAGCTTTAATTAAATAATCTTTGTGTTTCCCAACAAATTCCGGATAGTCATCCATATCATCCGGACGAATACCAAATACAACTGTCTTTCCGTCATATCCGCCGTCTTTGAGAGCTTTTGCTTTGTTAGCCGGCATCAAATATGTAGCATCGCCGCATGTCAAAGTAACTTTATCGCCGTTTACTTTACATACGCAGTCTATAAAGTTCATCTGCGGAGAACCGATAAATCCGGCTACGAAAAGATTATCCGGCTGATTGTACAGCTTCTGCGGGGAATCTACCTGCATGATAATACCGTCTTTCATAACTACGATTCTGGTTCCCAGCGTCATAGCTTCTGTCTGGTCATGCGTTACATAGATAATCGTTGCGCCCAGTCTCTGATGCAAAGCAGAAATCTCAGAACGCATCTGTACTCTTAATTTTGCATCCAGATTGGAAAGAGGCTCATCCATAAGGAATACCTTCGGTTCACGCACGATAGCACGTCCCATAGCTACACGCTGTCTCTGACCACCGGAAAGAGCTTTCGGTTTACGATCCAGTAATTTTTCAAGATCAAGAATCCTTGCTGCATTGCGGACTTTCTTGTCAATTTCCTCTTTCGGAACTTTTCTCAGTTTCAAAGCGAATGCCATATTATTATAAACGGTCATATGAGGATACAATGCATAGTTCTGGAAAACCATTGCAATATCTCTGTCTTTTGGTTCAACATCATTCATACGTTTTCCGTCAATCAGGAAATCGCCCTGAGAAATCTCTTCCAAGCCTGCTACCATACGAAGTGTAGTAGATTTACCACATCCGGATGGACCAACGAAGATAATAAATTCTTTGTCCTCAACTTCCAGATTAAAGTCCTTCACTGCCTCAAAACCGTTTGGATATCTTTTGTAGATATGCTGTAATGATAATTCTGCCATTTTAATTTACCCTCCATATTTCTCTTTACAAAACAACTTTTTCGCTGTTCACATACACATTTTAGCAAATAAAATGATACTTGTCATTAGATAATTTGACAAAATTGCCATCTTTCCCTTGTCATTTATGTCATATTCTTGTCAACTTATTAAAATTTTTCAGCAATCCGACGATATTTTTAACTCACTTTTGGCACTTTGACGAAGCTGTGGGCGGCAATATTTTTTATCCGCTGCATGTTATCACTGTTTTCCTGTGCTGCCAAATCCTCCTCTGCTTTCATTATCAAGGGATTCCACTTCGTCAAATGTAATCTTCGGCTGATTTTCCACTATACGGAACTGGCAGATACGGTCGTTTTCCTGAATCACGGCGTCCCGCGTCGCATAGACGGGCATCCGCCACATATCCTCATCCCCGCAGTAGGAGCAGTCGATAATCCCGCAGCTGTTCGTCTGCAGAATGCCATAGTTTTTAAAGGCTGAACTTCTGGGAACGAGGTGCGCCTCATACCCTTTGGGCAGTTCCATGGCAATCCCCAGCGGAATCAACCGGAACTCCCCTGCTTTCAATTCCACGGTTTCCGACGCGCGCAGATCGATCCAGTCTGATTTTCCGTCAATATACTCCAACCGTTTTATTTTTTCTGAAAAATATTTAATCCTGATCTTTGGCATTTCTTCCTCCTGTTA
>CAZGMH010000075.1:5043-10055 GCA_964526765.1 uncultured Eubacterium sp. | reverse complement strand
ATATAATCGTCAAATTTTGTCAAATGTCCCATTAACTGCATCTGGGAAAAATGGTTCTGGCGAAGCGCCTCATACAACACCACTGCAACGGAATTTGACAGATTCAGTGACCGGATGCCCTCCAACATCGGGATACGTACGCATCTGTCCCTGTTATATGCCAGTATTTCCTCCGGAATACCTGCACTTTCCTTGCCAAACATAATGTAACAGTCCTCCTCATAAGAGACATCCGTATAAACATTCTGCCCTTTTGTTGTCGCCATATAAATTTTGGCGCCCGGATTCTTATCCAGAAATTCCCGGAAATTCACATAGGCAGTCACATCCAGGTCTTTCCAGTAATCCATCCCGGCACGCTTAATCTCCTTTTCATTTAACCGGAATCCAAGGGGTTCAATTAAATGCAGGCGCGTTCCGGTAGCCACACAGGTCCTTCCGATATTTCCGGTATTTGCCGGAATCTCCGGCTCATATAACACGACATTTAAACTCGCCATAATCAGTCCTCTTTTTCACTGCGCAGTCTGTTTACAAATTTTTCCATACGGTCCAGCGCTTCCTTTAAGGCGTCCAGAGAGTACGCATATGAGATGCGAAGGAATCCCTCTCCGCATGGTCCGAATGCCGTTCCCGGAACAACCGCTACCTTTTCTTCTTCCAGGAACCGCGTCGCAAATTCGTCCGACGTGATGCCAAATTCCCGAATACAGGGGAAAGCATAAAAAGCTCCAAAAGGTTCAAAGCATTCCAGTCCCATCTTTTCAAAGCGGTGCAGAAGATAGCGCCGTCTGCCATTGTACTCCTCCCGCATACGCGCCACATCTTCATCTCCGTTTTTCAAAGCAGAAACTGCCGCATACTGGCTGGTGGTCGGGGCACACATAATTGCAAACTGATGGATTTTCAACATCTGCTCGATAATAATCCGGGGGCCGCAGGCATACCCAAGACGCCACCCGGTCATCGCATGGGATTTGGAGAATCCGTTAATGTAAATGGTACGGTCACGCATTCCCGGCATAGAGGCAATGGATACATGCCCCTCCTCGCAGTAAGTCAGCTCAGAATAAATTTCATCCGTAATGACATACAGATCATTTGCCACAATCACATCCACCAGCGCTTCCAAATCTTTCCGCTCCATAATTGCTCCGGTAGGATTATTCGGGAACGGCAATACCAGAATCTTTGTCCTGGGCGTAATGGCAGCTTCCAGTTCAGCCCGGGTCAAACGGAACTGATTCTCCGCTTTCAGTTCAATGGCTACCGGAACACCGTTCGCCAGTCTTGCGCAGGGCAGATACGATACATAACTCGGCTGCGGAATCAACACTTCATCTCCCGGATCAAGCATTGCCCTCATCGCTATATCAATCGCTTCGCTTCCGCCGACCGTGACAATCGTTTCATGGTTATAGTCATATTCCAGACCATATTTTCTCTTCAAAAATTTTGTAATCTCAATCTTTAATTCTTTTAATCCGGCATTGGACGTATAAAAAGTCCTGCCCTTCTCCAGAGAATAAATACCCTCATCCCGGATATGCCACGGCGTATCAAAATCCGGCTCGCCCACACCAAGGGAAATCGCATCTTTCATCTCACTCACAATGTCGAAAAATTTGCGGATGCCGGAAGGTTCTATTTCAGTAATTACTTTTGATAATGGATTTCTCATGGCGTCATCAGCATCCTTTCATCTTTTGCTTTTTCAGCCATAATCGTGCCGTGATCTTTATATTTTTTCAAAATAAAGTTCGTTTTGGTACTTAAAACAGACTCTAATGTTGAAAGCTTATCAGATACAAACTGGGCAGCCTCCCGCAATGTGCGGCCCTCAATTGTTACCAGCAGGTCATAACTGCCGGAAATGAGATATACCGCATTGACTTCCGGGTAATTGTAAATACGCTCTGCAATCTTATCAAATCCCTGTCCTCTCTGCGGAGTAACGCTTACTTCTATCAGGGCAGTTACTTTCTCAATGGACGTTTTATCCCAGTTAATCAGCGTATGATAACCGCAGATGACATGTTCCTCTTCCATTGCTGCCAGCTCATTGGCAACAGCCAGTTCATCTTCCCCTAAAACAATCGCCAGTTCTTGTACGTCAATCCGGCTGTTCTTTTCTATAAATGTCAAAATTTTCTCACGCATTTTGCATCCTCCTGAAATTCATTTCTACTCATCTGTTTTTATCCGATGTATCTCGTCCGCTTTCGGCGGTTCTAAAAATCTTCGTTCTTCTCCATTCATCAGCACACGGTCATTCCCTGCCGCCGCTTTTCCGACCACTGCTGCGGGGATTCCCGCCCTGTGCAATTCCATTACCAGCGCGTTTCCATCCGCGGAAGCTATCAGCAGGCTCCCGCCCGAAACAAGCTGGTATGGATTTAAACCAAAAAACTCACAAATTTCCACAGTCTCCTGCCGGATCGGAATTTTCTTCAAATCGATTTCAAGTCCGACGCCAGACGCTTCCGCCAGTTCCCAAAGGGCTCCGAAAATGCCGCCCTCAGTCACATCATGCATTGCCCTCACGCCAGACTTCACGGCGGTTGCAGCCTCCGGAATAATGGATAAATACCGGTCAAACCCTTTTGCCTCATCAATCAGATGCATCGGATATCTTGCCGAAAGCTCCTTCGTGTGTGCCCGCGCAATTCGCGCGGTGCCCTCAAGCCCAATCCATTTTGTAATGACAATATCATCCCCCGGTCCGGCCCCTTTGGCGGAGACAAGTCCGCCCTCTTTCACTTTTCCGACTCCGGTTACACATATAACCGCCCGGTTGACCGCATCCGTAATTTCCGTATGTCCTCCAAGTATCTGTACGCCGAGAGGCTCACACTGCTTTGCGATCTGTTTTACCATTTGCCGTATCTGCGCTTCTTCGATATCCGTGGGCAAAAGCGCCGTGAGCATCAGGCCGACCGGCTGGGCGCCGGAGCTTGCCAGATCATTGAGCGTCCCATGCACAGCCCGTCTTGCGTCGCTGTCATCTGTCCAGATAACAGGGTCCGCAGACAGTACAAATATCTCATCCGCTGCCAGACGCAGCGCCGCACAGTCCTCCCCGACGCCTGCTCCCAGCAATACATCACTGCGTTTTATATGTAATTGTCTGAATACGGAACGTTTTAACACATTCTCCGGTAGTTTGCCTGTTCTCATCGTTCCTGCCCTTTTCTGATACCGCATCAGCACATTGAGGCTGTCCTTGCAGACAGCCTCCCCATACATTATTCTATCGCTAATTCTATACCCTTCTCTTCTCCGGCATCCGCCGGCCTCTATATTTTCCGTCTTCGCTTACTCTGCAGGCGTATCCGGATCTGTGGGCTGTTGTGCTCCTGCCTCTGCTTCTGTTTCTGTTGATTCCGACGGCTCTGTTGGAGTTGTCGGTTCTGTTGGCTCCGGCGATTCCGCCGGAGTTGCCGGTTCTGCTGCGGCTGCTTCCGCCGCTGCCTGCAAAGCCGCATCATTCCACTGTGCTGCCGCCGCGCGGATCGTTCCCTCATCCTGCGTAGCAATCGCCGCATTCATAGCCGCTACCGCCTCACCGTTTGCGGAAGCCGTCCCAACAGAGTAGATAGTCGGCGACATATTGTACGTAGTTTTATTGAATACCTCCCGGCTTTCTTCCACCCCGTCTACTTTTACGATTTTCCAAAGCTGTGCGGTCTTTCCCGTATGGGAACTCTGGGTCTTTGTAATCGTTCCGACCGCGTCGCCGGACGCCTGGAATTTCACAGTCGGCTGCGTTGTACTCAGCGTCTCACTGACAAAGGACACCTCCCTGTTGGACGGCCTGGTTTCCTCACCGTATATCGTGAAATAAATCTCAGATCCGGTCGTATAGCCGTCAATATAAATCGGGGCGTCCGTCGTATTTTTGAATTTGAGATCCTTATAGGTCCCGGCAATCGCCGCATCCGCAGACGGATCCACATACGTAACAATCATGGAATGCCCGGAACGCTGCGTAACCTCAAGCTCCGCCCGGATAACCGCATTATACAGCGTCGTCGATACCTGGCAGATTCCCCCGCCATAAGATTCCACTGTCGTCCCATTTTCATATGCGCCTGCCAGCTTATATCCATTATCCGCATTAAACGGGCTTACCGCCTCATACACGGAAAACTCCTCGCCCGGATAGATCAGGCTTCCGTTAATCTTGCTGCATCCGTTAGCCACATTCGTCTTTCTTCCCGATGCTGAGGATGCATAATTTGTATGGAAAGTCCCCAACACATCCTTTACTTTCTTTAACTCCTCCTCAGAACCCTGCGGCTGTGCGATCTCGGCTGCGAGCTCCACCGTTGGCTGTTCGGTCCATCCGTCGGCAAAAAAGGTGTCTATCGCTTCCACAGACTGTTCCACATTCACCACAATACCGGTATCTCCGCCGGTAATCTGAAATTCACCGTTTTCCCGTGTCAGGCCAAAGTCTACGGCTTCCCGGTTTATTTCCTCCGCATGCGCCTCAAGATAAGCTGTCAGCTTTCCCTCATCGACAGTCAGCGGGAGACGAAATACCTTATCCTCATGCTCCAGATCCTTCGAAGATTTATATCTTGCAATGAGATTTCCGCTTTTTCCGAAGCTGACTGCCTCCTGAACCGTTTCACGGTTCTCCCATGTCAGACCGATTTCGCCTGCCGTTGTCTCCACGGACCTGTCATCCACTTTCAGGGTGATCGTTTCCTGTGCAAGCCCGTTTACATATGCTTCTACCGCATCCTCTGCCTCATCCGCAGTCATGCCGCCGACAGATACGTCCCCGATATAAATCCGGTCTGCTATCGTATTATTTTCACTTTTTTCAGCACGGGCGTCCATCGTTCCGAGCCCTGCTGCAATCACTGCAGCCGCTGCCAGTATCGGCGCTGCTTTCATCCACCTTTTCATAAATTTCATTCCCTTCCATGAAATGATTTTCCATATCATCATTCTATCGTGATATCATCACAACCTCGTACTGATGAAATCATAACTATGAAATC
>CAZGMH010000075.1:0-4943 GCA_964526765.1 uncultured Eubacterium sp. | reverse complement strand
AAATCATAACTATGAAATCACAAACTCTGATGAAATCACAATTTTGTACATCTTTCCTCAAACACAGGCATCATCCCTTTTCTTTTCACCTGCGTTCATTTATACCAAAGCTGCCGAGACGATTCCCGTCACAACCATCGCTACAAGTATAACAATGACAATGATAGAAGCTATTATCCTCTTTTTCTTTGAATTTCTATACATTCTTCGGCTCCTCCCGATTCCGAATCCTGCCATACTGAGCGTAAATCCGGTCTATCATCCGGGACGCCTCGCTCTTTGTAAGGCTGTCTATGTCAATATCAGGTTCTATTTTATGATAAATCAGCAAATGATTCAAGTCTCTTTTTTGCGCCGGAGTGAGCGATCCCTGCTTTTTCACCCGGTACTGCATCTGTTTCGGGACAAAAAGCCCCGGCTCCTGCTCCAAATACTGTTGGCGAAGCAATAGAAAAAGTTTTGCGGCCGCCGCCGCATCATCCTTTGCCCGGTGCATTTTTTCCCGTTTAATACCATAAAAGCCGCACAGGGATTCCAAAGACTTTTTCTCCGGTTCACTTAACAGTTTACGCGCAATTTTCAAAGTGTCAATGGTTTTTCTATCAAAATCAACGCCAAAATTTACCGCATATTGTTTCAGAAATCCATAATCATACATTACATTATGGCCAATCAGGGGCAAATCTCCGGCAAATTCCAGGAAATCATGAAAAGCCTCCCCCGGCTCAGGCGCATCTGCAGCCATCTCGTCGGTAATCCCTGTCAGTTCTGTAATATCTTTACTCAGCTTACGGTGGGGATTGACAAAAGTCTGAAACGTATCGCCCAGAACGTCTCCTGTCACTTTTACAGCCCCGATTTCCAGAATCCGGTCTGATTTTATATGCAGTCCGGTCATTTCTAAATCTATCGCAATATATTCCTCCATCTGCTCTCCTACAAAAATACTTCCCGGATATCCGCCTCATTTGTAAGCGGATTGCGGTGTTCATAATCAAACAAAAGCCAACGCGGAGCATCCTCCGTTTTCCCGTCGCCCACATCATCCATATTCAGGCAGAAAAACGGTTCCAGATGACAGTAATTTTTCTCCAGACCGTGTTCCCTCAGATAACGCGCTGTCTGTTTCCGGTATACAGATAAATCCACAGCCCATTTTGGACGGCTCTTTGATTTTTCAATTTTATACAAATCAAAAAGCAGCGCTTCCTTATATTGTTTTTCCCTTCCGCCGTCCACCGACAAGGCAAACTCCAGAAAAATCTCCGTGCGCTGCAGGCGGCTGTAACTGCGGTTCTGATATCCCTGTTCCCGGTAAAAAAGCCCCATGTCCAAAAACATCTGAAAGGCGCTGTCATACCGCTTATCCATGACCGTGAGCGCCGTCAGGAACTGTCCACTGTTATAATGCAGCTCCAGCATCTCCTCAACCAGACGGATTTTCAGCATTTCATCAAAGGACAGCCAGTTTGTAGCCAGCACCTCATAGGGCGCTTTCGACCGGTAAACCAACCCGTAATCTTTGGCATTGTCATACATATAAGAACCTTTTAACACTTTCAGAAAGCCCAGTTGAAGCTGTTCCGGCCTCAGGGCATAAATATCGTCAAAGGATTTCTGAAATGCCGCATAATCCTCCATAGGCAGCCCCGCAATCAAATCCAGGTGCTGATGAATATTTTTTCCCTGCTGCACCCGGTTTACGGCGCTCTTTACCCTGGGAAGCCGCATTGTGCGGTGAATCTCGTGAATCGTCTCCGAATGTGTAGACTGGACGCCGATTTCAAGCTGAATCAGACCCGGACGCATATCTGAGATCAGTTCCAGTTCTTCTTCATTCAGCAAATCCGCCGATATTTCAAAATGAAAATTCGTTACGCCGTTATCGTGTTCTTTTATATATCTCCAAATCCCAATAGCATGGGAATGTCTGCAGTTAAAGGTTCTGTCCACAAATTTGACCTGGGGTACTTTTCTGTCTATAAAAAACTGCAGCTCCTGATACACCAGGGGAAGACTCCGAAAACGCAGCGTCTTATCTACCGACGACAGACAATAGCTGCAGGAAAACGGGCATCCCCGGCTGGATTCATAATAAATAATGCGGTGCTCAAAGTCCGCCATATCCGAGTAACAAAAAGGAATCTCATCCATAGGAAGAAGTTCCCGCAGGGGACGGACAATAACTGCCCCATCCTCCCCCCGGTAGGAAATACCGTCGATTTCCTCCAGTCGTCTGTTTCCGTGATAATATTCGCAGAGTTGAAAAAAAGTTTTTTCTCCCTCTCCCATCATCAGGCCAAAAAACGCCGGGTTTTCGGCAAGAAACTTCTCTGTCTCAAAGGAAACCTCCGGACCTCCCGCCCAAACCGGCACCTGAGGACAAAGCTTGTGAAACTCCATCGCCAGCTCTTTTACATATTCAATATTCCAGATGTAACAGGAGAATACCAGTATATCCGGTTTTTTCCTGTATATTTCCTCCAAAATAAAATCCACCCGATGATTGATCGTATATTCCGCAAGATGGACCTCACAGCCATGCTTCCCCGCATAGGCCCTGAGAGAATATACCGCCAAATTCGAATGGATATATTTTGCGTTAATCGCCGTCAGTAAAATATTCATAAGCTATTCCTGCTTTTCCTCCTGCATCAGCAGCCTTGCCTTCTGTGCCGCCTCCACCGCATTTGCTGTATAAATATCAGCTCCTATCCGTGCCGCAAACCGCTCCGTAACGGGAGCCCCGCCAACCATTATTTTATATTTATGCCGAAGCCCCTTATTTTCCAGCAGCTTAATGGTACGCTGAAGCTGGGGCATCGTAGTCGTCAGCATTGCAGACATACAGATAACGTCCGCATGAACTTCCCCGGCTTTTCTGATCAGCTCGTCCGCGGATATATCGCACCCCATATTATACACATGAAATCCAACATTACGAAGCATCATACACACAAGATTCAGACCTATATCATGCAAATCTCCCTTCACGGTAGCTGCCACCACGGTTCCCAGATATGGAACCGGCTCATTCTCTGACATTTCCTCCAGCACAACCATCGCTACATCCATTGCCCGGGACGCCAAAATAATTTCCGGCACAAAAGAAGCAGCCGTCTCCATAGATTCCGTAATGTAATCCATCGCTTTCATCATACCATCATTAACGATTTTTTCAACAGGGATTCCAAGCTCCACCGCTTCCTCAATCAATATTTTTGCCTGCTTTGCCTTACCATACCGAATAGAAAGAGCAAGATTTTCCAATAGTTTCTCCATTGTTTCTCCTAACCCGCTATTCAAAAAACATATAATCCGTGTAAAACTGGTTAAAATTTTTATCCGATGCCAGGGAAATTTCCTCTGATACACGTACAATCCTGTCCGCACGCTCTTTGGCGGTCTCCTCGGTCAGATAAACGACTGTTCCTCCCAGAGAACTATTGCCCACCGCACAGATTTTATCATGAAGTTCCTCCGGCAGCAAGCCAATTCCGACAGCCTTTTCCAAATTGATTTTATATCCGAAGCCCCCTGCCAGAAATACCCGGTCAATATCGTCATACCCGACGCCAAATCGAATCATCAAAGTCTCCATTCCGGCACGAACCGCTGACTTTGCCAATTGAATTTCCCGGACATCCTTCTGCGTAAAAGAAATATCTTCCCCCTCAGGCGTCCGCGCAAGGATAAAACCATCATCAAAATAATCCTCATCCAGCATACCGGTTTCATCAATAAGTTCATGCTTCAAAAGCTCATATACGGTCTCGATTACACCGGTCCCGCAAAGTCCAATCGGCGGTTTTTCCCCGATTGTACGGCAGACAGCCCTGGTTCCATCAATTTCCACATTACAGATTGCCCCCCTGACACTTCCCATGCCGCAGGAAATATTTCCGCCTTCAAAGGCCGGGCCCGCCGCAGTGGAAGTAACCAGAATTTTATCCTTATTCCCAATTGCCATTTCACCGTTTGTTCCAAGGTCAATCAACAGGCATATCTTATCCTGACGGTCAAATTCACAGGCAAGCATACCCGCGGTAATATCAGCTCCCACATAGGTGGAAATTCCCGGCAGCAGGACTACCTCCGCATCCAGGTCACAGCTTCCGAACAGGCTGGCAAAATCTGTCTTTATCGTACTGATATCTACCGGAGTAAAAGGATATACTCCCAGAGTCTCGCAGGAAAATCCCATCAAAAGATGCCCCATTGTTGTATTTCCTGCAATTGCAATCTTCCTGATTTGTTCCGGTTTTACATTCTGCCTGCCTGTCACCTTTTTAATTCCATCATAAAGGTCTTTGCGGATACTGAGTTTTAATTCCTCCAGTTTTCCGTCATTTGCCGCCTGAATCCGGGAAATAACGTCCGCACCGTAAGCCCGCTGTCTGTTAATTGTCGTAAATGTATTCAAAACCTCCTTGCTCGTACCTCCAATCAGGTTGACCGCAATGGTTGTCGTTCCAATATCAATACCGATATTATAAAATTCCTCCCTGCCTTTTTCTGTCTCCACGCGGATATTTTGGTAATCCGACACAATCTCAAAATCAGATTCATCGCCGCTGTCTACAGCCACCCTGCAGTCCGATTCCGGATAGGACAGACACGCCAGGCGCCATCCTGCCCGAATCAGCTCATCTTCCAAAAACTGCTCATCCGCTTCCGTAGGTGCAGTAGGATTTTCAGGCATTCGCACCCTGCACTTCCCGCAGCGCCCCTTTCCGCCGCAGGCAGCGCTGATATATATGTCATTTTGAATCAGGGCATCTAAAAGCGATGTCCCCTTTTCCCCCTCAACTGTTACTGTATTCTGTCCTCTTTCCACCGTAATCTTATAATTTTCCATTTATACCTCACCTTTACTCTGCAAATTTACCGATTACGATTCAGGTGTCAAAAGCCTATCTTTCATTTTGTATATGGAAATCTGC
>CAZGMH010000074.1:0-10124 GCA_964526765.1 uncultured Eubacterium sp. | reverse complement strand
ACAGCTTCCAGTTTGTGAGAAACGGATTTTTCTGTGTGGATGCAAAGGATTCCACACCGGAACATCCGGTATTTAACCGGATCGTATCTTTGAAGAGTTCCTATAAACTGCCGTCACAGGCATAGGCTTTTCGGATATCAGGTTTATAAAAAGTCTGTATGCGGCAGTGAGGTGAAGCCGCCGCTTTCCGGATTCTGCTTGCGAAAGTGTGCGAAGCACACTTTTGTTTTATATGCAGGATTCATACAATGAGAGAGCATTCAGGAGCAGTATGACGATGAAGGAATTCGCAATTACTTTGGATACGGAATCAAAAACGCCGTTATATGAACAGATTTATGAGGCAATCCGGGAGGCGATTTTAAATGGCCGGATCCCCCGGGGAGAAAAGCTGCCGTCCACCCGTTTTCAGGCGGAATATCTGCAGGTCAGCAGGAGTACGGTAGAACTGGCTTACGGCCAGCTTTTGTCAGAGGGATATATAGAATCACAGCCGTATCGGGGATATTTTGCCTGTGATGTCCGCGATCTGTATCATCTGACCGATGGGTGGGAAGCGCAGCCGGAACCCAAATGTCAGGAGGAAAAGGAGAAAACAGAGTACCAGATAGATTTTTCACCAAATGGGGTTGAATTGAATCAGTTCCCTTTCGGAGCCATGAGCCGCATTATGAAAAATCTTCTGCTGGATGATGGTGAAAAAATACTGCAGAGCAGTTATTCTTTCGGGGATGAGAACTTCCGGCAGGTCATCTGCGATTACCTGTACCGCTCCAGAAATGTGCGCTGTGTGCCGGAGCAGATCGTGATTGGGGCCGGAAATGAATATTTGCAGATTCTGCTTTCCCAGATGCTCGAAACGACGCATAAAGTGGCAATGGAATCGCCGACTTATCTTCGGGCTTACCGGACGTTCCGGAATCTGGGGTTTTCGGTGGAGGAAGTCGAACTGGATGCTGACGGGATGCGTGTGGACGAGCTGTCCCGGACGGAGGCGGATATCGCCTATGTCATGCCATCCCACCAGTTTCCCCTTGGTATCGTAATGCCGATGAAGCGCCGTCTGGAGCTTTTGAACTGGGCTGTGCAAAAACCGGGGAGATATATTATCGAGGATGATTACGACAGCGAGTTCCGCTACAGGGGGAAGCCCATTCCGGCCCTTCAGGGGATGGACCGTGCGGGGCGCGTTATTTATCTGGGGACCTTTTCAAAGAGTATCGCGCCTTCCGCCCGTGTCAGTTATATGGTTCTGCCGCCGCATCTCTTGCCCGCCTATAAGGAAAAATGCGGATTTTATGCATGTACGGTCCCGAATATCATGCAGCAGACAATTTACCGGTTTATGAAAGAGGGTTTTTTTGAAAAAAACCTGAACCGCATGAGGGGAAGATACAAAGGAAAACATGATTTCCTGTTCAGTGAACTGCGAAAATGCAGTTGGGTAAAAAAAGTAACGGGCGGGAACGCCGGCCTGCATTTTCTGGTGGAAGTAAACAGTTCCCTTTCCGAGGAAGAAATCATAGAACGGTGTAAAAACGCCGGAGTCCGTATCTATGGGATTTCGGAGTATTATATCAGCAAAAAGCCGACCTTTGAGCGGCCGATGTTTTTGTTCGGTTACGGCGGGCTGACAGAAAAACAGATGGCCGGTGGAATGGAAATAATCGGAGAATTGCTGCTTACAGCAGACTGATCAGTCGCTGCCTATTGCAGGATGATCAGACGTACTTCCAGAAGTTCCATATGAAGATCGAGGGTCAGCGTGTCGTCTTTTGGGGAAAGCCGGTATTTGCGCAGCGCGGGGACGCTTTTTGATTTTAAAAAATCCAGCTCTTCTTTGTTTTCCGGATCGATACACCCCATGTCTTTCCATGCGTCAAAGAGACTTCCGGAATTCCTGTTTAGCTGATATTCCCGGACGGAATAAGTTTTATCCGCTGCATTTTGCAGCTCGATTTTCAGATCGAAGATCTGGGAAGGCTCAAACATGGCGTATCGGTTTTCGGCAGTCATCTCAAAACGTTCCCCCATGGCGTAAAGCCGGGAGTAATGTCTGTAATGCCAGGCGATGATCCGGATATCCTGCTCTGTCCTGGTAGCGAACCAGCCATCCCCTTTTGCCAGGAACGTATCGCCCAGCTGTCTTAAAAAAAGCAGCGCGTAATAGCTGGCTTTTGGGAGATTGTTTACGGTAAAAAGTCCTAATCCCCCAAACAGCATGTCGGAGGGAAGCGGCGCCTCGGACATGAAATCGGTCAGAGACCAGTAAGACAGACTTTCAAGCATATCGTAATTTTCCAGAATCGTTTTTGTAATATAGCATGATTTGTAGCAGGTGTCGTTCAGCAGATCCTGCTGGCTTGGCGTATTGTTCCATTCGCAGACATAAACCGGGAGTCCGTTCAGTTTTTCATGTTCGGTCAGGCGTCTGACCGAACGGATAAAATTTTTTACGCCGTCGGTATGTTCATTTAAGACCATGGAGTCTGTAAAACCAAAGGTCGACTGGGATTTGTTCCCGCCGCCCGCCAGTCTGGTGTCATAGTAAATATAATTCAGAAAATCCGGAACGCATCCATTGCTTTTGCACCATTCCAGAAAATCTGTGTGCCATTGGAGCTGTTTTGGGTCGTCCAGGAAGAAAAAGGACGGGGAACCAAAACAGATCCGGCTGTGAAATCCTTTTACGATATCATAGGTACATTGATAAAAATCATAAAAATCGTTCAATTTCTCAAAGCCGTATAACCGCGCCGGCGTGTCCGGCTGGTGCCAGACGCTGAATTTCCATTGCAGGATTTCAGACATATGGTAGCGGGAGATGATATGCTCCATAAAGCTGCGGATCAGCCCGCGCCACCCTGGGAGATCCTGCGGTTCGCTGACCAGATGCCCGAACAGGAGATGATCCGGCTTTTTCGCCAGGGCGGCAGGCATGTAAGTAAACTGTAAAAAAGGTTTTAAACCGATTTCCAGCAGAAAATCAAATATTTTATCCACATACACAAAATTATACACGGGCTTCCCGTCGGCGTCACGGTTATACAGATGCAGGTCGTCTGACAGGATGCCGTTAAAAAAGATATGGGAATAGCCTATTTCCTTCTGTACACGGCGCAGGAGCATCTGGATATCATAGAGCAGAAGGTCGGATGCTTTTCCCACCGATATGACGTTTCGCCAGGTGTGACGGAGCTTTTTTTTGCCGTTTGCGGCGGAGCAGATCCCGTGACCGAACATGGACGGTATCGCAGGCTGTTCGGCGGGGGTGAAAGACAGGTATTTTTTTAATCCTGCCATATAATCATGCTGCTTTGGGGCGGGAAACAGTTCCCTGGTTGGCTGGCTTTTCTGGGATCTGCGGTACACGCTGGGACGCATTCCATATTCTTTTTTAAACGCCTGGGTAAAGGCGTGGCTGTTTGGGAATCCGTTGTCCGCAGAAATTTCTTCTATGTTCTTATTTGTGTTGATCAGTTCATGAATTGCGTTATTCATGCGAAACTGGGTCAGGTAGGTCAGGTAATTCATCCCGAACTGTTCCTGAAAAAATTTGGAAAAATAGGGGGAGGAAAGGTGTACCATTTCCGCCACCCGGGACAGGGGCAGATCTTCCCTGTAGTGTTCCTTTATAATCTGCGTGATTTCGGCCATGCGGGCGGCATAACGGTGGTTTTTCTGATACAGGACCATGGATTTTTCCACGCGGAAATGGGTATATAAAATATCCATCAGCTGATAGACATAGATCCAGTTCCTTATTTCATAACCGCTCTGCTGGTCGGCATTATTTTTGACCATCTGCGCGATCAGCTTCCGCATCTGGTCAAACTGTTTTTCGTGTCCGGGGATCTGGCTGCTGCACCGGAATTCCGGATGGATCGGGACCGGAAAGGTATTTTCCAGCGTGGTCTGATCCATCTGTACGGACACATAGACACAGTCGGAGGCCCTCAATTCATGGATCACGCGGCTGTCCACAGTGATAATGTCACTTTCTGCAAGCTGGTACAGCTGATCCAGGATCAGCATACTGCAGGAACCGCTCAGAATAAAAATAATCTCGAAAAAATCGTGCATATGCGGGCGGATATGGCCAATGTGATGTACCGTGCATTTAAAAGGTACGTTTTCGTTAAAATCAGACAATTCGTATAGCTGCGGCATGGCGTTACCTCTTTTTGATTTTCTGTAATTTATCTCTTATTTTAACGTATCAGGGCGGAAAAAGCATTAAAATATCCGGGTATTTTTTCTTTTTGTACAAAATGTACAAAATAAAATATACATATTTGTAAAAATGGAGTAAAAACATTATTTTTTTAATCTGAAGTACAGGAATTTCCTGTATAAAAAATAAATTCGCGAAAATAAAAATCAAAAAAGGATAAAATTTAGCGGAAACCAGAAAAAGAATAAAATGGTAGAAATGATTTTCCGCCAATATAATTGTTTCAAAGAGGCGAGAGGTGAAATACTATGAGTAATCCGGTTTTACAGTTAAAAAATATTTCAAAACGGTTTGGAAGTACGGTGGCGCTGGATCGGGTTTCCCTGGATGTGTATCCCGGCGAGATCAGGGGTCTGATCGGGGAAAACGGTTCGGGAAAATCCACCATATCTTCCATTGCGGCGGGAATGCAAAAGGCTGATGCGGGAGAGATGATCTTTAAAGGGCAGCCATGGCATCCCGACAGTATGATCCATGCATTGAAACACGGAATCGGCATGATCGTGCAGGAAAGCGGGACGATTGCAGGTATTACAGTGGCGGAAAATATTTTTCTGGCGGAATTGGATGCTTTCCGAAACAGATTTGGTATCGTAGACCGAAAGGCTATGATGAAAAAAGCGGATCAGGTGATGGCGGACATCGGCGTCGGAGAGGTGAAAGGTTCCATGCTTATGGCGTCCCTTGATTTTCAGACAAGGAAGCTGGTGGAAATCGCGAAAGTCGTCATGAAAAATCCCGATATTCTTGTTATCGATGAAACGAGTACGGCGCTGTCCCATGACGGGCGTGAGATCATGTACCGGTTGATTCATCGCTACAGGGACGAGGGGAAAGCGGTTATCTTTATTTCTCATGATCTGGAGGAGATCATGGAAGTATGCGATACGCTGACCGTCCTTCGGGACGGGAAACTGATCCGCACATTTGAGAAGAGTGAATTTGAAGCGGATGCGATCCGTACAAGCATGATCGGACGGGAACTGCAGGGTGATTACTATCGGAGCGATTTTGAGGCGTCCGGGATGGAGGACGTTTCCCTGACGGCATCGGAAGTGACGCTGGGAGAAGAGTTAAAGCATATAAATCTGACCCTGCATAAAGGCGAAATCGTAGGCGTAGGCGGTTTGTCCTCCTGCGGTATGCATACGCTGGGCAAGGTATTGTATGGCGCTGCGGCGCCGGACCGGGGAAAAGTCGTCACCGCAGACGGCCAGCCGGTAAAGGACGAAGCGACAGCCATGAAAAAAGGGATCGGCTATGTATCGAAGGACAGAGATGTGGAATCCCTGTGCCTGTCAGCCAGCATCCGCGATAATATCGCAATCGCGGGAATGGATAAATATGCTGTGGGCGGCTTCCTTATTACAAACAGGAAAGAGAAAGGGTACGTGAATCGCCAGATTGAGGAATTATCCATCAAATGTTCCGGACCGAATCAGCTGGTCAGCCAGTTATCCGGCGGAAATAAGCAGAAAGTCGTATTTGGAAAATGGATCGGATGCGGCAGTGAGATCCTGATTCTGGACTGCCCTACCCGCGGGGTCGACATTGGCGTAAAACAGGCAATGTATCAGCTGATGATCCAGCTGAAGAAAGAGGGAAAGACGATCCTGATGATCAGCGAGGAGCTGCCGGAACTGATGGGAATGAGCGACAGGATACTGATCATGAAGGATGGAGAGATTACAAAAGAGTTTACGAGAAGCAGAGAGCTTTCTGACGCAGAGATCATTAAGTATATGATCTGATTGATAGAGAAACCGGGAGGAAAAGAAAAATGAGGACTGAGAAAAAAACGGGAGTTGATAAATACAGGATACAGTCGATCATGATCACGGCGCTGCCGTTTGCGGCGCTGATCCTGCTGTTCGCTGTTTTCTGCGGCGTGGTGGGAAGCAGGGGATATCGGTTGGATATGTATTTGAAAATTGTTTTCAATGAGGGAATCGTGCTTGCAATCGTTGCTACGGGCTCCATATTTATTTATACGCTGGGATCTTTTGATATCAGCCTCGGGGCAGCCACATTGTTTGCGGCGACTATGGGCGTCATGGCATACAACGCCACAGAAAGCCTGTGGGTCATGATCCTGGTGATTTTTGCTGTGGGAATCGGCTGTTCCCTGCTGAATTCGGTTCTCGCATCTGTGTTTCATATACCGGCATTTGTCACGACGGTCGCTATGATGTCGGTCCTGTCGGCGGTGGCGGCGCAGATCATTACGACAAACGGCGGTTCCCTGGGGGGAATCAGCATCCCAAGCGCAGTCGTAAAGCCGATGGATAACCCGTTGTTTAAAGTGATTTTGCTGGCAATCTTCTTTTTGATCTGCTTCTTCATTTTCCAGCTCACAAAAGTTGGAAGACGGCAGAAATTTATCGGCGGTAATCCGGTGTGCGCGGCGCTGACCGGTATTCCGTATAACAGATATGCGATCATCGCTTTTGTGATGGCGGGGGCCGGCGTAGGTCTCGGGGCGTTTCTGACACTGGTATATACGCCTTCGGTGACTACGACCACAGCGTCCAGCATTGGAATGAATATTTTTATCGCCATCGTATTTGGGGGAATGCCCATATCCGGCGGCGCAAGATCCAGGATCCATGCGGCTCTGGTCGGCGGGTTTTCTTACATCCTGCTGAACAATATCCTGGAGATATTGATCGACAGCGACTCGGGTTATGGACTGACACAGGTGATCAGCGCGGTATTTTTCCTTGTGGTCGTCTATGTGACAAGCATGAACTACAGGACCAGTATGCTGCCGAGATAGAGACACAAAAGAGCATTTAGTGCTTATGCATTAGATATAAATAAAAAGACTTTTCAGGAGGTAAAACACATGAAAAACAAATTTGTAAAAGCGATCAGCGTAGCCATGGTCGGCCTTATGGCTGCAGGAGCCCTGGCAGGCTGCGGAACAGACAGCAAGGGTTCAGGAAGTCAGGGAAACACGGCGGAAGCACAGGGAAGCGCAGCGGAGGCAGAGCCGGCGGCGGATGAGGGCGCAGACAGCGGCGAAACTGTAAAAATCGGCGTGCTGGTGGCGGACGTCAGCGGCGAGGAAGCCCAGGGATTCCGTTCTTATTATGAGAATTACATTGCCGATAATTATAATGTAGAGTTTGATTATACCGACGCGCTGGAGGATGCGGCGGGTGAGAAAGCCGCAATCGAAAAATTTGCTTCCCAGGGGTATGATGCGATCATTTCCCTGTCCAGCAGCGACCGCGCAATGCAGATTGAAACATGCGAAGAGTATGGCGTATATTATGCCATCGCTTCCGGCGTCCTGGATGACGAGCAGTATGAGACTTATAAAGGATATGAGTATTTCGCAGGCCAGATCGGGCCGAGCAATGCGGCTGAGTTTGAAGCAGGTAAGGCAATGGGAGCTTACTACAAAGAGCAGGGAGTAGAAAATGTGGCTCTGTATGGCGCGTTTATTCCGAATCCGATGCATGTATACCGTGCGGCAGGCGTGATTGCAGGCCTCGGCGATACATATGGCGGTTCTTCCGATATGAATGAGATGATCGGACAGATTTTCGCAGATCAGGGCATCGACCCGTCCAAGGTCGAGGGTGATGTAACACTGGCGGCTTACCTTCAGGGCTATGGCGATACTACGACAGATGAGTTAAATGCCGCGATCCAGAAAAATCCTGATGCGTTCCTCTCCGTAGGTATGGCGACGACATTCTTTACACAGACGTTGAATGAGGCAGGCATTTCCTTCAGTGATATCGACTCCTTTACAGCGGCAAACGGCGAGGCGATCAAGAGCGGGACGCTCACCTACCTGGCAGGTAAATATTCTTCCTCCATTGGTCCTGTGTTTGCGCTGGTTATGAATGCGGTAAACGGAAATGTGATCCGTGATGCAGACGGAAACGCGGTATCTTTAAGCCAGAATTATTTTGTGGCAACAGATGGAGACAGCTTTGACCAGTACTATGTGACAGACAACGGCGATACGCCGATTTATGATAAGGCGACGCTGGATACTATCATCGGATCTGACGTGACCTATGATGATGTAAAAGCTCTGGTGGAATCCAGATAACAGGAAACAGGTATAAAATTACTGTGCAGCCGGACTGCCAAAGGCCCGGCTGCAAATAAAATAAGTGGAGGCAGATAATGAGCACCCCAAAGAAAATTACCGGCACTCTGGCAATCCCGGTCATTGCGGCTGTTATTTTAGAAGTGATTTGCCTGAGTCACGGGCAGAACATAATCATGAATATGAAAAGTTTTGATAACTTTGTCGTATACACAGCTATCGTTATGATCACGACGATGGCTTTATCCATCAATCTGAACAGCGGAAGGTTTGATTTTTCGCTTGGTTCCATGGCGGCTTTGTCCTCCGTGATCGGGGCAAAGATTACCTACGCAATCCTTGGCGGAGGAACGGGAAGCGCGGCATGTATGCTCGTGATTTCCATTTTAGCCGGACTGATCCTGGGAATGGCTTCGGGACTGATCTATGTGACGCTTAAAATTCCGCCGATCATCACATCCCTGGGCGTGACGCTGATATACGAAGGGATCCTGTATACGATCACCAGCGGGAAATATGTGATGGGCGAAGTACAGAACCCGTCCATGTCGGGGTTTGTGGGCACATGGGTCTATGCCGCGGCGATTATAGCGGCAGTGCTGATCGTTATCATACTTATATTTGATCATACAAAATTCGGATATGATTACAATGCGTTGAAAAACGGGCAGAAGGTTGCTGTCAATACAGGTATCAGGGAAATTCCGAACGCAGTCGGATGTTATGCAATATGCGGAGGATTGATGGGTATCGTGGGATTTTTGAATGCAGCCAGAAATACGAACATCAACGGCGGGCAGCTGGGATTTGGCTCGATTGCCATTATGTTTACCGCTTTCCTGCCGATGTTCATCGGGTCCTACATCAGCAGATTTTCCAATGAAAAGCTGGGATTTTTGCTGGCCGCGATCTGTATGTCGCTGTTAAATTCTACGTTTGCGGTATTTTCAAACGAAGTGACCAGTTCCGTACAGTCGATTATCAGCGCCGTTTTACTGGTCGTATTCCTGATTTACCTGAACAATGAAAAATTGCTGATGAAAATTCTGTTGCCGAAAAGAAGATAGCGGGAAATATTATGGTGAAAAATGAAATTTTTTTGGAAAAAGCGCTGTCATTTTTGCCGGAGGTGACAGAAACCGAGGTGGAAGCGGCGGAAACGGTAGAGGTTCTGAAAAATGAGAAAAATACGCCGATTGTCCGGAAAGCGGATTCTTATAAAAACCGGATATTAAAAAAAGGCGACAGGATCTGTCTGGATTTCAAGGATCATCAGGTGGGATATCTTTCCCTGAAACTGGCGTCCGTCGGCAGCCATGCGGATGCGCCGGTCTGGATGCGGATCCGTTTTGCGGAAAATCCGATTGAACTTTTTGAAGATGCAAAAAAATACAGCGGCTGGATCTGTTCGTCCTGGATCGAGGAAGAACAGGTCCATGTGGACGTGATACCGTCGTGGCTCAAGCTGGAGCGCAGGTATGCATTCCGGTATGTGGAAATCGAGATCCTGGATATCAGCGCAAAATTTGCATTAAAGATCGAACAGGCAGTCTGCCGCGCGGTTTCATCGGCGGATGACAGCCGTCTGCTTCCTTATGATACAGACAGTAAGCTGGACCGGAAGCTGGATCGGATCGCCTGCAGGACGCTGCATAACTGTATGCAGACCGTATTTGAAGACGGACCAAAGAGGGACCGGCGTCTCTGGATGGGGGATTTTCGGATGCAGGCGCTGGCAAATTATGAAACTTACCGGAATAACGATCTGGTAAAAGCATGTCTGTATCTGTTCGCGGCGCTGCCGCTGGAAAACGGACAGAT
>CAZGMH010000073.1:0-10217 GCA_964526765.1 uncultured Eubacterium sp. | reverse complement strand
GTGTGGCGACGCTCTGTGCGGGCGGCGGCATGGGCACCGCAGTGGTGATTGAGACGTTATAGCCAGGAAAATGAGGAAAGAAATGTTAGCTGTAAAACCGAGAGATTTAACGGAAGAAGAGAAAGAACAGCCGTATGCAAAGCTGTTTTACAGAGAACCGGCGAAGCTGGGCGAACGGCAGAAGGTATATTTGGAATCCGGAAAAATGCTGGATTCCAAATATGCTATTCTGCCGGGAGAATTTAATGAAAAACTGGCGGATGTACCGGAAGCGGCGGAGACGGGATACTGCTATCTGCCGGACGGCGGAGCCTATGTTGCAGGCCGCCACGATATGCCGGGGATTACGGAGGATATGTACCGCTACTGGCTTTACTGGTGGAATGTGGAAGCTCCCGCACAGGAGCAGTTACGGTATAAATGCTGGTGCCCGAAAGACCATCACAATGCTTCCTTTAAGTGGAGCAGTGAAAACGTCGGACCATATTTGCTGGATTTTTTTATCCTGGATTCTTTGCGGGATCAGCCGGAAAAACTGGGAATAAAGCCCGAAACTTTTGAACAGGGGCATATTATTATGCTCGACGGCGTGAATGCACAGCAGAAATATATCAATGAGGATTTGGAACAGCAGCCCATTCCGGCAGTTGTAACCCACATGTTATATGAGAAGCCGGACGGAGTTGTGATGCGGAGCCGTTTTTGGATTGGCTATCAGGCAATCGGGGGAAAACTGGTAAATATCTGCGGCAGCCGCAGGCTGGTTTCTGAGGATATGCTGCGCGGACTGCTGGAGCACAACAGTATCGAGATGAACGGACTTCGCGATATTATGCCGATTCTTTACCATGAGTTTAGAAAAAAGGAGGATTTTTCATGGAAAAGGAGTTGATTGAGCAGTATTATCAGGAAAATGATGTGGAAAAGCGGAGGGCATTGCTGGATTATCTGATAGAAAAAGGGGAAGATTCCGAAGATAATCAAATCTTTATATAAAGACGTGTCAAAAGGATAAAAACTATGGAAAGACTTTTTTCGGACTGGTGAGCATGAAAGAAGTAAAAGTAGAAGAAAAGCTCAGGGCGGATGTGATTATGACAGGACTGAAGCTGCCTGAACGTGTCGGAATGCAGGAGGAACTCAGAGAGTTTATGCGGGCAGTTCGGGATGCTTATGAGGATTGCTTCGGGCAGGAGGAAGAAGATGATTTTTTAACCCGGTACAGACGGGAACATGGGGAATAGAGGTTCGTTATAAAGCAGAGGAGAAGAGGGTGAATTACACACATGCGGAAAGTCTTGATTGCAGATGATGAGAAAAATATATGCTTGATGATACAAAAAATGATCGACTGGGAATCCTTTGATATGCAGGTCATCGGTATGGTGCATAATGGGGTGCAGGCTTTGGAAACAATCAGGGCAGAGCATCCTGATATTATTATATCGGATATCCGAATGCCGGGATATGATGGGCTTGAATTGATAAGAAGAACACAGGAAACAGAACCGGATGCAATTTTTATTATTATCAGCGGATATAAATATTTTGAATATGCACATATGGCATTGAACCTGGGGGTTGAACATTATTTGCTCAAACCGATTGATAAGTCGGAATTGGAAAACACACTGCAGCGCATCCGAAAAAAGTATGAGGACAGTGCGATACGGAAGCAGAAAGAGGATTTGATTCTCCAGGAGGCAGATATTACCCGCAGGAAGATGAAGCACTACTTTCTTACCAGCATTATAGATACAAAGCGGGAAACCGTTTCACTGGAACTTGAGCATGTTAATTCAGAATATCAATGTGATTTTACCCAGGGGTGTTTTGAAGCTATGTTTATTAAATTGGATTGTGAAAACAAAACCCCCAACTGGTCGGGACTTCTTTTGATGACAGAGGAATTGTTGGACAAAGCATTTGAGGGACAGGCGGCGGAATATATCAATAACCAGGTACAAAGCGGCGTCATTACATTGCTGAATTATGTCGAAGGGAAACGTGAAATAATTCAAAGCCTGATTGGTAAAATCCTGCATCAGATATGTCATGAACTGGAAAAATTTTATGGATATCATGTCACAATTGGCGTCGGGACAGAGCAGCAGTCTATCGCTACAATATATTGCTCCATCAATGAAGCGGTACATGCGGTGGAATGCCGCGGAAAAGCAGGAATGGACAGAATCATATATTACGACAGGCTGCATTACAGGAAAATACCTGTGGGGGAAATTTTTGAAGCCAAGGATGAAAGAGAACTTGAAAAAATTGTGGAAATGTTGGATTTTCAGGCTTTGTCCGGGTTGCTATCATATCATCAGACCAAAATGGAGGGAATGGTATTTTTATCCCCGGCAGTTGTTTTTGAGTATGAGAAACAGGTATGCAATATCTGTTACAATGTATTGCGCAATAACCGGGTAGATGAAAATCTGCTTGATGAAATGCAAAAGGAAATTGAGCAGACAATGGACAGTGTGGCGGATGTGAATCTTATGCTTTATAAGTGCCTGGAAATATATAGAAAATATTTTGATGAGATTCGCAAAAAGCAGCAGAACAGAAGCCAGCTCCCAATTCGTATTGCAAAGCAGTATATTCAGGACAATTTCCGGAATCAGATTTCATTGGAGAAAGTGGCGGAGGAGACTGGACTTTCGACTGCCTACTTAAGCCAGCTGTTTAAAAAAGAAATGGGCATTAATTTTATTGATTATCTTACATCCTGCCGTATGGAGGAGGCAAAGCGGCTGCTGAAAAGTACGGATTTATCTGTGGCGGAAATATCTGGCATGGTGGGATATCTGGATTCCCGTTATTTCAGCAAGGCTTTTGTAAAAGCAGTTGGGTTAAAGCCGACTGTTTACAGAAAAATATATCAATAGATGATTGTCGGAGACAACAGATGAAGCGGAAGAAATATTCAGACATTAGAATCGAAATGAGAATACTGATCATAGCAATGCTTATGGAAATCATATTGCTGACCGGTGCGGAAATATGCAGCTATGTATCCCCTAAAGGCCGGAGTTTTCAAATTTTGCTGTTTGGAACCATAGTATTGGCTGGACTGGTGGTTACATCTTTCATTTTCTGTATTTATCTTCCAGTATGCAAATTGCGGGATACGGTCTGGAATTTGGAAAAAGCAGACCATGTGGATGCCGGGGGGCTGAGTATGAATGTATCCGGGATGGAAGCCAGCCTGAACCGTATTTTGCAGGAGCGGCAGCAGTCCTCGAAACGGGAGCAGGCATGGGAATTGCTGCAGCAGCAGTCCATATACGCGGAACTGCAAAGCCAGATTAATCCACATTTCTTGTATAACACGCTGGAAACGATCCGGGGTCAGGCTTTTGTGGATGATAATTATATTATAGCTGATATGACGGAGGCGCTGGCGAAGTATTTTCGTTATAACATCAGCAAAGATAATAATTTCGTGACTGTACAGCAGGAATTGGAAAATATTCGCAACTATGTCCACATTCAACAATACCGGTTTCAGAATCGCTTTGATTTTAATATCAGTTTTTATGATGAAGATCATGCAGTGTATAATTGTCAGATTCCAAAAATGACGATTCAGCCGATTGTGGAAAATGCCATTTATCATGGTATTGAACAGAAATTGGAAAAGGGACACATCCGTATTCATGTGGAACGGACAGCGCAGCGCCTGAATATAGTCGTACTGGATGATGGCGCCGGGATTGACGGAGAGACGCTGCAGAAAATCAGAATTCGGCTGAAGGAGAAAAAAACAGATTGTGTACAGCAGAGAAACTCTGCTCATAATGGAATTGCCATGGAAAATGTAAACAGCCGTCTGAAATTGTTATATGGTGAAGAATATGGTCTGGAAATATCCAGTACACTGAACGTCGGTACGCAGGTGGAGATTTCTCTTCCCGTTATTGTAGTGAAAGAAGAGTAGCATAATATGATTAAGCAGGAATTACTTCGAATGCATCAGGTGAGCCTTGGAGCGCCATTCTCTTCCGGCGTCAGAGATTTTGACATACATATCAGGGAAGGAGAGATGGTGAATCTCATCGGATTGTCGGGATCGGGAAAAACAATCCTTTATGATTATTTCATGGGAAGAATGCCGCTGAGCGGCGGAACCGTATATTTCCGGCAATCGGTTTATCATGCCGGAGATTATTTCCCATCCTCAGAAAATATTGTTTGTGTTGGTGAGAAAAGCACCCTGATTCCGGGGGCTTCCATTGCGGAAAATATTTTTATCATATCTGACCGGAGGAAAACAGGCAGATTTGTGAATATGAAAGACATTTATTACCGGGCCCGTATTTTGCTGGGACAGTATGCGCCGTGGCTTTCGCCGAAAACGCCGGCGAGAAATCTGACTATGGCGCAGGTGCGTATGGTTGAGCTGCTGCGCGCAATAGAAAATGAAGCGGAATTTATTATCATTGACGATGCTTTTCAGGGATTTGGTCAGGATGATATGCAGAGAATGGCATTGTTGCTCAGACAGCTAAAGGAGCGGAATATAGCAATTCTTTATGAAAGTCACGAAATAGATTTTTTTCGGATGCTTGTGGATAAAATTGTTGTGCAGCGGCAGGGACAGGCAGTGTGGACTTTTTGGAATGAGGCAGATTATAATTCTGATTTTTGCAGACAGATGTTAATGGGAGAGTCAGCGCCCCCTTCTTTTACCCACAGGTCGTCGGCGACAAAGGTCAGGACGCTTTCCGTGGAACATCTTGGCAGTCCGGGCGGTTTGCAGGATGTGAATTTTCAGGTTCACCGTGGAGAAATTGCAGGAGTCTATGACTTGAATAATAGAAATAACATGGAATTATTGCAGATTTTAATTGGGGAGAAGTCCTATAATCAGGGATGCATTCGGGTGGAGGATGAGATATATGATCCGGTTGACCTGACATATGCCATTCACCGGAGAATCGGCTATATTCCCTGCTATATGCAGAATATGACGCTGGTGGAGTCTATGAATATGGCGGATAATTTAGGCCTGCCCATTTTAAAGAAAACCGGCTTGCTGGGAATTTTCTGCAATAAAAAGGTTCTGCGTATGCTGGAAAAAGAATATGCACAGAAAACAGGTTTATCCCATGAACAGGCAAGATTGCCGGTCCGACACTTTGATTCCTATACACAGACGGAGATATTGATGGCGCGCTGGCTTTTGTCCCGGCCAAAAGTGCTGCTCTGTATGGAACCCTTTCGCAATACGGACATGATTATGAGAAATATACTTTATTGTGGGCTGGAAAAAATTGCCGGGGAGGGAACGGCGATATTGATCAGTTCCCAGAATATGAATGAATTGCGGGAAATCTGTGACACGGTGCATGTGTTGAATACAGGAAGTGAATACTAAAAAAATTGCACTTTTTTAAAAAAATGTCGCATTGTGGGAGAATTGTCCTGAGGATAAAATTGCATCATCAATGAATTTCAGGAGGGAAAAAAGATGAGAAAAAAATTGTTGGGTCTGGTTATGGCAGCCGCTATGACCGCAGCGATGCTGACCGGTTGTGGAAACAGTGGATCAGGAGATAATGCAAATCCGGAAACCTCAGCAGATACGCAGATTTCTGCAGAAGACACAGAAGAAGCAAAGGAGTCGGGGATATCCGAAGCAGCAGGAAAGACAGTCGGCATGACTGTACCGTCCGTGGGGAATGATTTTATGCTTGCGCTGACAAATGCATGTAAAGAAGCAATTGATGCGACTGGCGCAACCATGCAGGTGGATTCTGCTGACGGTGACGTTACTACGCAGATTGAGCAGATTGAAAATTATATTTCCATGGGCGTTGATGTGATTGTTGCATTCCCTATTAACGGTGAGTCTCTGACAACTGTCTGCCAGAAGGCGATGAATGAGGGTATTCCTGTATTTGCATTTGCTATGGAGATTCCGGATGGAGCTACAACATCCATGATTTCTGCACAGGAATCCGATATGGGCGCTGCCTGTGCGCAGATGGCAAGCGAATGGATTGACGCAAACTTTGCGGACGCAGGTGACGGAGAAGTAAATGTATACCTGATTGGTTCCACATACAGCCCGGAATCTGTAGATCGTACCGATGCGATGGCGACACTGGCTGATATGAACAGTAAGGTAACAATTTACCGTGAAGATTCTACAGACTGGAATTCTTCTGACCAGGCGCGGTCTATGGCAGAAAACAGATTTCTGGTTGACTCTGATATTGATGTTGTAATTGCTGTAAATGCAACGACAGCTTTGGGTGTTGACTCTTATATGACATCCAGTGACTGCCCGGTAGACGATCTTGATCATTTCGCAATTTTTACCGTGGATGAGACAGATGAGGTTGATGCAAAGATTCAGTCCTCTGATAATAATGAAAGCCTGATTCGTGGCACAGTATCTATGGGCGCTATTTCTGATACAGTAAACGATTTTATGCAGGGAATGACGCCGTTGCTGAACGGTGATACACCGATTGAGAGAATTAACGGCAGTACAACCTGTATTACAGCGGACTATTTTAAATAGAAAGAAACAGATGGGAGCCGCCGAAAGCAGTCGGCGGCTCTTCTTATAGAAAAAATCGTTTTATTTAAAAGACTTTCCGAAAGAAGGTGTAAAATATGAGTAATGTCGTATTGCAGATGAAAAATATTACGAAACGGTATCCCGGTGTAGTTGCACTGGATCATGTAAGCGTTGATTTTGAAGAAGGAGAGGTACATGCACTGCTCGGAGAAAATGGCGCCGGTAAGTCTACCCTGATTAAAGTTTTGTCAGGGGCAATTACCAATGACGAGGGAAGCATCGTAATCGACGGTCAGGAATATACAAGTATGACGCCGCTGTTGTCCAGGACACATGGCGTGGAGGTTATTTATCAGGAATATAACCTGATTAATTCCCTGACGGTGGCAGAAAATATTTATCTTGGAAATAAAATGCATGGAAGTGTGGATAAAAAAGAAATGGTGCGTCAGGCACAGGAATTGTTTGATAAGTACAGGATTGATATTAATCCGAAAATGTTTGTCAGAGATCTTTCATCGGCACAGCAGCAGCTTGTGGAAATCAGCAAGGCGATTTCAAAAAATGCAAAGGTGTTGGTGATGGATGAGCCGACGGCTCAGTTGACGATGTCGGAGGTGGAAAAATTGTATGGTATCATTCGAAGCCTGAAAGAACAGAATGTTACTATTATTTATATATCGCATCGTCTGGAAGAATTATTTGCCATCACGGATTGCGTCACAATTATGCGGGATGGAACATATGTGACAACTGTTAAGACAAAGGAAACAAATCGCGATCAATTGATTGCGTTAATGGTTGGCCGGGAATTGACCAATACATATAAACAGAGAAATTGTGTGACAGATGAAGTCGTGTTGGAATTGCAGCATATCAGCGGATACCGCAGCGATGATATTTCCTTTAAACTTTATAAAGGGGAGATTCTTGGTTTATCCGGACTTGTGGGAGCCGGACGTACGGAATTGATGCGCACGGTGTTTGGAGCGGATAAGAAGTTGGGAGGCAAAGTTTTGTTATATGGCAAAGAAGTCCATATCAAGAGTCCAAAGGATGCAATTCGTGCCGGAATCGGGTTGATTCCGGAGGATCGCAAGATACAGGGATGTTTCCTGAATATGACGATAGAATGGAATATTTCTATTTCCAATATCCGGAATCTGACGACCAGCCGTCTGGTAGATAAGAAAAAAATCAGGAAGCAGGCAGAGGAGTTCAGAAGTAAATTAAATATCAAGACGCCTTCCCTGCAGCAGAGAGTCGGGAATCTCAGCGGTGGAAATCAGCAAAAGGTTGTTTTGGCAAAGGTGCTTGCAGCACAGACGGATATCATTATTTTTGATGAGCCAACCCGGGGAATTGATATGGGCGCCCGTCATGAAATCTATGCGCTGATGAATGAGCTGGTTGAGTCCGGAAAATCCATTATTATGATTAGTTCCGATATGGAGGAATTGCTGGGCATGTCTGACCGCGTGGTTGTCCTGAGTGAAGGCAGGTATTCCGGCGAGGTCAAAAAAGAAGAATTCAGCCAGGAGTTTATATTGAGTCTGGCTTCAAACGAATAGGGAGGAAAAATCAATGGAAAACAGTAAATGGAAAAGTATTTTGAAATCCAATATGATGTTAATCATACTGATTCTTCTTGTGATTGCTTTTGGGATTGTAAATCACAATTTCCTGACAGTGAAGAATCTGTTAAATATCTGTACACAGAATGCATATTTTATTATTGCGGCCACCGGAGTGGGATTAGTTATGATTTCCGGGGGTACCGATTTGTCTACCGGACAGTGTATTTCAGTAGTAGCGGTCAGCGTGGCTGCCCTGATGCAGTGGGCAGGTATTCCGGTAGTAATATCTATTATTCTTGGTGTTATTATCGGTATTGCTTTGGGATGGTTTAACGGTACGGCGGCAAATATATTGAAGATTCATCCGATGATCGTCACATTGGCAACAATGACAATGTTTCAGGGGATTTCCTACACAATCTCCGGCTCAAAATCATTTTTCAGTTTTGATGCGGCATATACGAAGATTGGACAGGGATATGTGGGCATCATTTCCGTTCCGATTATTATTGCGGTCATTGTAGCTGTTGCGGTACATTTCATTTTGGAAAAAACATGTTTCGGACGTTTTATCTATGCAGCCGGGGGAAATCCGGAAGCTGCCCGCCTGGCGGGAATTAATGTCAGGAGAATCAAGGTTTATGTATTTATGATAGCCGGCGCTTTGTATGCCCTGGCAGCGGTAATTCTGACGTCCCGCGGGGGTTCTTCAAACTCCACAATCGGACCGGGTACGGAATTTGATGCGATTACAGCCTGTGTACTGGGAGGCGTAAGCTTTATCGGCGGTGAAGGAAATGTAAAGGGTGTCGTAATCGGATGTCTGATTCTCGGCGTTCTTTCAAATGGTATGCAGCTTGCAGGCCTGAATGTCTATACGCAGTATATTGTAAAAGGTATTATTCTGATGCTTTCCATCGGATATGATACTTTGCAGAAAAATGCAAAAGTAAAAAAAGTGACATTAAAGAAAGCTGCCGCTTAAACCGGAGGCTGTTATGGACAAAAAGAGAGCGTTGATTATTTATTATTCTCAGACAGGAAATACGCAGAAGGTGGCAAGGCAGATTCGGGATGGACTAAAAAGTGCCGGCTGGGATGTTTTTGTGTCTATACTGAAAGAAGTGAAGGCAAAAGAACTTGAAAATTATGATCTGGTCGGTATCGGTTCCCCGGTCTGGTATGAGATGACGCCGAATATGCGGCGGTTTGTGGAAGAACTGCCGGATCAGCGCGGGAGAGCAGCTTTCAGCTTCTGTACTCACGGCACGATGCCGGATTTATATTTTCCGCTGGTCATTCCGCGTCTGAAGAGAGCGGGATTTACCGTGCTGGGCTGGGAACATTGGTATGGAAACTGTTCCATTCAGATTTTCCCGGAACCATACTATACCTATGGACATCCGGATTTTGTGGACCTTAAAGAGGCGCGAAGCTTTGGAGAGCAGATGGGAAGGAAAGCGCTTGCATTTCTGGCAGGAGAAAATATAGAGATTCCGGATACCCCTGTGCCGGATATGATGCCGATGCATGCGAATGCGGCTATTGAGCATTTGGGCGGATTTCACAATGTGCACGGCAGACTTGTGCGGGATAAGGACAAGTGCCTGTATCCGAAGTGCCATATTTGTGTGGACAATTGTACGATGGGGTATATTGACTACGCATCGGAGCAGCCCAAATATGGCAATCTGGGGGACGCCTGTGATGACTGTCATGGCTGTACTTATTGTGAAATGCTTTGTCCGACCGGGGCAATTCACCCGGAGGTGCCCTATGAAATTGCAGCTCCTGCAGGGGAAGATCATGGTTCAAAGCTTTTTTGCATGGTCCTGAATAAGGCGGAGGGTGAGGGGAAGTTCCGGCGGCTTATTCCCTTTGATGAGGTGGGAATACGGACACCGTTCTATTCGGTACACCCGAAACATCCGCGCCTTAGAGCGCTGTCTACCGGAGAGGACAATGAAAAGCAGCCATGATGCAGCGGCATAAAGTATTATATAGCAGTACAGCTCAGGTATGGCATTGAATATTGTTTGTTATAATGAAAATATTATAACGATAGAGAAAAAGTATATTAGATTTCTGATATCGAATATCGT
>CAZGMH010000072.1:0-10230 GCA_964526765.1 uncultured Eubacterium sp. | reverse complement strand
TCAAATAATGCATCCACAAATTGATCTGCATCAAATTTCTGTAAATCGTCAATACTTTCCCCCACGCCAATATATTTGACCGGGATTCCAAGCTCCGAATGAATTGCCACTGCAATTCCTCCTTTGGCGGTTCCGTCCATTTTTGTGAGGACAATTCCGGTAATCTCTGCCGCTTCACTGAACTGCTTTGCCTGTGCCAGGGCATTCTGCCCGGTCGTCGCATCCAGGACTACCAGCGTCTCGCGATATGCATCCGGATATTCTTTTTCCAGAATCCGATTGATCTTCTTTAACTCCTCCATCAGATTTTTCTTATTGTGAAGCCGTCCCGCCGTATCACAGAGCAGTACGTCCGCTTTTCTCGATTTTGCCGCCTGCACGGCGTCATAAACAACGCTTCCCGGATCAGAGCCTTCCTGACCTCCGACAATATCCACGCCCGCACGGTTTGCCCACTCGGTAAGCTGCTCGCCCGCTGCCGCGCGGAACGTATCCGCCGCGCCCAGGATGACTTTCTTTCCCTGCGCTTTTAATTTTCCGGCAAGCTTCCCGATGGTAGTCGTCTTTCCAACCCCGTTGACGCCGATAACCAGCACAACGGACTTTTCCTCCTCAAACCGGTAGGCAGTTTCACCCACATACATCTGTTCCTTTATGCTCTTGATCAATAACTCCTTGCAGTCCGCGGGTTCTTTGATATGTTCTTCCTTTACTTTCCGCTTTAAATTCTCAATGATTTCCCCGGTTGCCCGAACCCCGATATCTCCCATTACGAGGATTTCCTCTATCTCCTCATAAAATTCATCATCAATATTGGAAAACCCGCTGAAAATGGAATCAAAACCGGACACAATATTGTTTCTGGTCTTGGCGAGTCCGCTGACCAGCCGCTTAAAAAAGCCTTTCTTTTCCTCTGGCATAATTTTCTCCTTCCCTCTGTGTGCGAAGCGCTCTTTACAGTACAAGCAGCGCGTTCACTCAAAAAATGAAAAATTTTCTGAGCGGACGCGGGCGTCGCCCTGTCAAAACCGAAAAATTTCCGTCTGCTTACATACAGGCATAAAGCATCCGGATTTTTCCGGTTTTGGCGCTGTCCGCGCCTTACGCGTCCAGATCCTTTTCTATCAAATTTACAGATACCAGCGCAGATATGCCTTTTTCCTGCATCGTGATACCATACAGGCGGTCAGCCGCCGTCATCGTCCCGCGCCTGTGCGTGATGATAATAAACTGGGTATTTTTTGTCAGCTTATGCAGATATTTTGCAAAACGGTCCACGTTGGAATCGTCCAGGGCCGCCTCGATCTCATCGAGCAGGCAGAAGGGGGACGGCTTCAGATTCTGGATGGCAAACAGCAGCGCAATCGCCGTCAGCGCCTTTTCCCCGCCGGAAAGCTGCATCATGTTCTGCAATTTCTTTCCCGGCGGCTGCGCAATGATGCGCACGCCGCACTCCAGAATGTCCTCATCCTCCGTCAGTTCCAGGGATCCTTTTCCTCCGCCGAACAGTTCCTTAAACGCTTTGTCAAATTCTTTCTGGATATCCGCAAATTTCTCAGAAAACTGACGGCGCATTCCCTCATCCAGTTCCCTGATAATACCCTGCAGCGCCTTTTCAGACTCCAGCAGATCGTTGTGCTGGTCATGCAAAAAGCTGTAGCGCTCAGAAACCTCTTTATATTCCTCAATGGCGTTGACATTGACATTTCCAAGCCCGCGTATCTCCTCTTTCACATCCGCGATCCGTTTTTTAAGCTCCGGCACGCTTTTATATTCTTCTGATTTCAGTTCCATCGCGGCATGCCGGGTCAGTTCGTATTCCTCCCACATATATTCGTTCAGGGATTCCCCGGAGGATTCCAGTTTTTCTTTCTGGTTTGTCAAACGGAACAGCTCTTTGTCCAGATTGCCCATTTCCTGGGACAATTCTTCCCGTTTCCGGAAAAATCCTTTGTGTTCCGCGGACATTTGCTCCTTATTCTGCGCGCAGCCGGCAAGCCGGCGCGACAATTCCTCCCGCTGCTTTTGGGCGCCGGAAATTTCTTCCTCTAATGTCCGGATCTCCCGCTCTTTTTCGGTGATTTCCTGTTCCCCGTTTACCGAATCCGAGCCGAGTTCCTGCTGCTCCCGCTCCAGACGGCGGATTTCCTCTGCCACACGCTGAATATTCTCCCGCACAAAGGAAATCTGCTGATCAATCTGCGCCTCTTTTAAGCTGATCTCATTCAGTTGTTCCTGAACTGTCTGCAATTTTGCATTTTCATCTTCCAGCTTTTGACCCAAACGCGCATTCCCGGCGTTTATCTCCTGCTCCCGCCGCGAGGACTCCTTGATTTTTACCGAAATCTGCTCTTTCTGGGCAAGAATTTCCTGTTCCTGTGCGGCAAGCTCAAGGATTTCATTTTGAATTGCGCGGTATGTTTCTTCCTGCTGCTCCTTCTCGCCCCGGATATGCTCTGTCTCCATCTGCAATGTATTCTGCCTCAGATATGCTTCCTGGATACGGATCTGTAATTCTTCCAGATCGTCTTTTAACAGCGCGTTGGCTGTGCGCACGTCATCCATCCGGCTCCGGGTATCCTGCGCCTGTTTCCTGCACTCCCGGATATTTTTCTCCAAAGCTTCGATTTCACGGTTCCGTCCCAGCAGATTGCTGTTATTCCGGAAAGCTCCGCCGGTCATGGAACCGCCCGGCTGCAGGGATTCTCCTTCCAGCGTCACAATGCGCAGGGAATAATGAAATTTCTTTTCCAATGCAATCGCATGGTCGATCGTATCTACCACGAGTACGCGTCCAAGCAGGTATCCCGCAATTTTGCGGTAGCGTTCCTCTGTCTCTGCCAGCGTATCCGCAAGGCCGATGACCCCTGTCTCCCCCAACGCCCGCGCAGCCGGCGCGCTGTCTGTGCCCGATACGCCCGTCAGCGGCAGAAACGTCGCCCTGCCATAGCGGTTTTCTTTCAGATAGGCAATCATTTTCTTTGCCGTATTCTCATCCTCTGTAACGATATTCTGAATACTGCCGCCCAATGCCGTCTCTATAGCTGTCTCATATTTCTTTTCAACTTTTATAATATCCGCGACAACTCCGTGTATTCCCGGCGTATCCGATTTTCGCTCCATCACACGGCGGATACTGTTTCCATAGCCGTCATAACGTTCGGCGATATTGCGCAGTGATTCCAGACGGGAGGATTCCCTGTGGTACCGCTCCCTGATTTCGTCCAGCTTCGCCCGCAATTCTTCCGACATCCGGCGCCATTTACGCCGATTCTGTTCAATTTCCGCCTTTTGGGCTTCCATCCCTGCAATTTCTTCATTCAGCGCCTTCAGGCTTTCCTCCCGGGCGCTCAACTGCCCGTCCACGTCCGTCCCGCTGCTCTTTTGGGTGAAAAGCTGCTGGTTTAGCTGGGCGCGGCGGATATTTGCCTGTTCCAGCATTGTGTCACAGCGCTGCTGCTCTCCGTTCATGGAAGCCCTGCCGTTTAGCAGGGCGATAACTTCATTCTTCCCTTCTTCAATGGTCTGCTCACATTCCGCCGCAGACCTGCGCAATGCCTCCAGTTCATCGCAGACCTGCTGCTTTTCTGACTGGAGCTTTGCCCTGTCTGCATCCAGCGCTTCCTTCTGGCAGCTATATTCCTCCCCGGACTGCCGGCGCTTCTCAATATCAGACTTCAGCGCGTCCATACGGCTCTTTACATACTCGGTATTCTGTTCCACCGTATGGATCTGCTCGCGAAGGACATTAATACGCCCTTCCAGCTTTTCCTTCGACACGCCCGCATCATGCATCTGCTCCTGAAGCTGTGCGGACAATTCGTCTGTGGCGGCAATCTGTTCCTCAAGCTCCTCATAACGCTTTCGCGCCTGTTCATACCGTTCTTTAGTATCCCTGTGCTGTTCGCCGGCAATCCGGTATTTCTCCTCTGCGGATTTTAATTCCTGCTCGATGCGCGACGTTTCCAGGAGGAACAAATTGACGTCAAACGTCTTTAATTCATCTTTTTTCTTTAAAAATATCTTTGCATGCTCCGCCTGACGCTCCAACGGCCCGATCTGGCGCTCCAGCTCCGACAGGATATCATTGATACGCACCAGATTCTGCTGCTCATCCTCCAGTTTTTTCCGGGCTTCCGCTTTCCGGCGCTTGAATTTTACAATACCCGCCGCCTCGTCGAACAGTTCCCGGCGTTCCTCCGGTTTCCCGCTCAGGATCCTGTCAATCTGTCCCTGTCCGATGATGGAATATCCCTCTTTACCGATTCCGGTATCATAAAATAATTCGTTGATATCTTTCAGCCTGCATTGGCTTCCGTTCAGCAAATATTCGCTCTCGCCGGAACGGTATACCCGGCGGGCAACCGTGACTTCATTGTAATCCAACGGCAGTTTATGGTCCGCATTATCCAGGGTGATCGCTACGTAGGCAAAACTAACCGGTTTCCGGTTCTCCGTCCCCGCGAAAATTACATCCTGCATACTGGAACTGCGAAGCTGCTTTACCTTCTGTTCGCCCAGCACCCACCGGACTGCATCGGCGACATTGCTTTTTCCGCTTCCGTTCGGTCCCACAATCCCTGTGATTCCGTTGTGAAAATCAAAAACAATTTTATTTGCAAATGACTTAAATCCGTGTACCTCTATCGATTTAAGATACATAATTCCTCCCCTGCTTCCCTTTCAGCGCCAGAATCGCCTGATATGCGGCTTCCTGCTCTGCAGCCTTCTTGGTAGGTCCTTCGCCGCGTCCCATCATTTTCCCGCCGATACGCGCATCCACAACAAAATGCTTGTTGTGGTCCGGTCCGCTCTCCTCCGCCAGAAAATAGTCCAGTTTTCCCAAATCCTGCCCCTGCACGATTTCCTGCAGGATAGTTTTGCTATCATAAAAGAGCTGCATATGCTCTATATCATTCAGTACAAACCGATGAATAAACTCTTTTGCACTAGCAAAACCACCATCCAGATAAATTGCCCCCATCACCGCTTCAAAGGCGTCCGAGAGAATGGATTTCCTCTTCCTGCCTCCGGTTAATTCCTCTCCCTTCCCGAGAAACAGATAATCTCCCAGGGATAACGCTCTGGTGCAGAATGCCAGGGTCTGTTCGCATACAATGCTTGCGCGGAGCCTTGTCAATTCCCCCTCCGGGTCATCCGGATACTGCTCATACAAATATTCGCTTGCGGCAATTTCCAGCACCGCATCGCCGAGAAACTCCAACCGCTCATTGTCAGCATGTTTTTTCATGTGATGCTCATTGGCGTAAGAACTGTGGGTCAACGCCTGCCTGAGCAGTCCTTCTTTCTGAAACTGATAGCCGATTTTTTGCTGAAATTCCCTCAATTTTTCCATGTTGTCCTGTTTATCCTTTCCATTTCCTTACGCGCCGGTTTCCCGGCTTCCCATTCTTTGAAAAGGCTGCTGCAGTTTGCACCGCAACAGCCCTCATGTCTATCATTACTGGTTTACCGCCCGTTTGATCTGCTCTACCGCATCGCCTACAGTCATAATTTTCTCAGCTTCTTCCGTAGAAAATTCAATATCGAATTCTTCTTCGATTCCGTCAATGATCTGGAAAACATCTAAGGAATCTGCATCAAGCTCTTCAAAAGTCATATCTTCCGAAATGCTTTCCGCATCGATGCTCAGAACCTCAGCGATAATCTGCTGTAATTTTTTAAACTCCATTACACGAATCCCCCCTCCCTGTTTTTTTCTCGACACAGATGTGTTCTTTGATTTTGTCATTTATTCCCTGCTCTTTGAAAGTCACGCACTGAAGAATTGAGTTTTTCACATCGTTCGCTTTCGCGCTCCCGTGCGTCTTAACCACCAGGCCTTTCAGTCCAAGCAGAGGCGCTCCTCCATACTGGGATGCATCAAATGATTTTAAAGTCTGCTTCAGGGCAGGTTTAATCAAAAGTGCTCCGATTTTAGAGCGCAAAGAGGACGTCAGTCCTTCTTTCACCTTGGCTAACAGTGTCGCAGCAACGCCTTCATACAGCTTCAATACAATATTGCCGGCAAACGCCTCGCAGACAATTACATCCGCATCCCCGCGGGGAATATCCCGCGCCTCGATACTTCCGATAAAATTAATATTTTCACACTCTTTCAGCAACGGGAACGTATCCTTCACAAGCTGATTTCCTTTTTCTTCTTCCGCACCTATATTTAAAATCGCCACTTTCGGTTTTTTAATGCCGACAATATTTTCCATATAAATGGAACCCATCTGGGCAAACTGGACCAGGTGAGAGGGACGTGCGTCTACATTTGCCCCGCAGTCAATCAACAGCGCCACGCCGTTCTCTGTCGGAATAAGCGGCGCCAGCGGCGGACGTTCTATCCCTTTGATCCTGCCCACAAGCACCTGGCCGCCCACCAGCGTGGCGCCCGTGCTTCCGGCAGTGACAATGGCGTCTGCCTCCTGATGCTTAATCATATTCATACCGACGACCAGGGATGACTGTTTCTTTTTCCGGATCGCATTGACCGGCGGTTCCGCCATCTCGATTACTTCTTCGGCATGTATAACCTGAATCTGTTCTTTTGCATATGTATATTTCCCTAACTCTGCATTGACGGCATCCTGCCGTCCCACCAGAAATATTTTTATATTTTTTTTCAAATTGGCAGCTTCCACGGCGCCCTTTACGATCTCCCCCGGTGCATGATCGCCGCCCATCGCATCCACAACGACGCGGACTGTCTCGCCCATATTTCATCCTCCATCCCTTGTAAAACATTTTTAGTGACAGGAAATTCCTGTCACTAAAAATATACACTATGTTATTCCATAAATCAACCGATTTTTATCAACCTGTGCATTCTTTCTTTTTGTTTTACCTGATCGGTCAGACCGCGGATTGCTTTTTCCCGGGGCGCTTCTCATTCAGAGGATGTTATATGTCCGCTATCCTGTTTGCAGGCGCTGTGATACCATTCCAGAAAATCATCATGCATCTCCTCGCCCTTTTGACGTGCTTTCACGGCGTCTTCGATCCTGTCATAAGCGCCCAGATAATATGTCTTTTTCCTGAAAGTAATCTGCGCGGCCCATTTCCTGTTCCTGGCCTGCCAATATACGCCGGTATAGCCGCTGGTGTTTGTGCTGAGCAGGCGCTTTTTACCGGCCTCTAAAATTGCCACCGAGGTGCCGTCCACCAGCTTCAGGTTTTCCCGGTAAACCTCTGCCTGGAGGCAGCCGCAGCTTTTCGTTTTGCCGGACTGGAGGAGCGTCTGTCCGACAACGGTTTCCCTGCCGCAATCGCACAGGCAGCGCCAGCGGTGCATCCCGGCCCGCTTGCCATCATAGGAGATCACTGTGAGTTTCCCGAAACGTTTCCCGACGAAATCCTTGAGCGGCGGATGGCTTAAACACCCGCAGCTTTTCACATAGCCGGAGAGCAGCTGGCTTGCCGGGACATAGGCTACCTTGTCGCAGTCGCAGACGCAGCGCCAGACCGTGGTATGGTATTTCCGTTCCTCCGTGGGGGCGATGGCGACCAGCTTCCCGAACCGCATCCCGGTCAGATCCCGCTGTCCGGGTTTTACTTTTGTCGCGCAGCCGCAGTCCAGTACGGTCCCCCTCTGTATGGTACGGACATCCAGTTCAATGCTTCCGCCGCAGTCGCAGGCGCAGTTCCAGACGATATAACCGCCTTTGCGTTTTCCGGTATCTGTCATCACCTTAAGCTTCCCGAAGCGGAATCCGGGACTGATTTTCTTTTCACCTGCCGCGCTCATCCGCCTCACCTCCGAATCCTGCCTGCCGCGCATATGCCGGGCGCAGCGCCGCAGGGCAATCCCATAGTTTACTTTGCTGCCTGCCGCCGCTGGGCGGCACGGTTGTCTGCTGTGCCTGCCGCCCGGCTGCCTACTGATCCTGCTGTCCCGTCCGGACGCACCGCACCGTCACCCTGCTCTGCCCGCCGTAGGTACAGGTGTAGAGGGTCAGACCGCAGCCGCTTTCGAGCATTTCTGTAATCTGGGTGGGCTGCAGCGTCTCCACAGCTTTCACCTCATAAACAATCGTTTCCCCATCCATGCCGGTGAAAATTACCAGGTCGCCTGCCTGTAAATTTTTCAGCGTCCCGAAATGCCGGGTGTAATTATGTCCGCAAATCACCAGGTCGTCCGTTTTTGTGGAGCCGAAGTAACGGCAGGGGGCAATTTTAAGCCTGTCATAGTCCCATTCGCTCATCACCGGCAGCTCCAGTTCCAGCGCCGGGATGGACAGATAGCCGATATATCCGTACCCGTCAATCTCCGCCACGGTCATCCCCGTATCGGCATCGGTCTTTCTGCCGCTTTCATCCGGTTCCTCAATAGCCGCAATCACGGAAGGGAGGATATTCTCCGCCGCTTTCCCGGCATTTTTGTCCTCTGCCCGGTTAAACAGGAGCAGGGACAGCGCCGCGGCCAGCAGGGCTGCCCCGATACCCATAAACAGGAACCCGATTTTCCTACGCATCCTTTTTCCTCTTTACGAACACCAGCCCCCAGCCTGCGGCGAACAGCGCCACACCGCAGCCTGCCAGCAGCGGGATTGGCCAGTTCAGCTGCCCGGTCTGCGCCAGCTTCGGGGTGTTGGTGACGGTAAAAACATAGCCGTCCTGGCTGTAGGATGCGGCATAACCGCTGACATCCGCCTCAGAGATGGAATAAGCGTCGCTCTTTTCGAGATCCGCCCAGATATAAGTCCAGTTATTGCCGCTGTCCAATGTCACCGTGTCAATCAGGGCGGAATCCTTATACAGGTTTACCGTGATGGAGGACGGACGGGAGGAAGTATCGTTTCCATCGTTCCAGACCTTTTTCACGGTGAGGTCAATCAGCCCGAACGTTTCCGCCTTGGGATCGGCGTCCACGTCATACACCCATTCCTCATTGGCATCCAGACCGGGGACGCTGACCAGGAAAGGATTTACGATACTCCCGCCCGGCTGGGTCACGGTCTGAACGACCAGGTAAAGACCCAGCTTCAAATCCCCGAATTTGACAGAACCGTCTGTTTCCACGGTTTTGGCAGTTCCGGACAGCTTATGCCCCGTCACATAGGCGGAAAGCGTTTCCGCAAGGGATTCCGTTTCGTCCAGACTGGTCAGGTCAGCGCCGCTGGCAGCAAAGTCCTCTGTCAGCACATATTTCTGGTCGGCGTTATCCACCACTACATCCGCCACCCGGTAGATGGCAAGCTCCGTCCCGATGGACTGCCCGCCCTTTGGGGAAACCGTGATGGAGCCGGTGCGGCTGGCGTCGAGTTCTGTGTAGGCAAAAACCGTCACACCCATGGAGAGGAGCAGCGCCACCGTCAGCAGGAATCCTCCCATCGCTTTGCATAATTTACTCATGGTTTTCATTCTCCTCTCTGTCCTTATGAAGATCCCGGCGGCCTTTCTGCTTCGGTTTCCGGTACTTCACCAGCAGGATGATCAGCAATATCAGCAGCAGCGGAGCCGCCACAACCGGAGCCAGCATCGTGGAATCCAGTTCATAAGCCTCATTGGTAATCACAGTCCTGTCCCCTGCGGCGTTGTCGATACGGCGTCCCCGGACTAACAGCCGGTGGGTGTTGATGCCGTAGGGGGTGCAGGTTAAAAGCGTCACATAGTCCTCGCCCGCCACCATAGCGAGTTCCCCGACCTCATCCGGTTCCACAATGCGGATCTGATCCACCTCGTAGGTCAGCAGCCGGTCAAGGACGGTGATGGTAAAGGTATCGCCCTCCGTAAGTTTGTCCAGGTTGGTAAACAGTTTCGCGCTGGGCAGCCCCCGGTGGGCCGACAGCACGCAGTGGGTTCCCTCGCCGCCCACGGGGAGGGACGTGCCCTCCAGATGGCCCGCCGCCACATTTAACACAGAGGAAGACGTGCCGTGGTAGATGGGAAGTTTCACGTTGATCCTGGGAATCTCAAGATAACCCATCATGCCGGTCCCGGCTACGTTCAGGGCATCCTCGTAGCCCTCCGCCTGTTCATAGTCCGTCAGCGGAAATGCCAGGGCTCCTAACGCGGCGTTATAGGCTTCCGCTTTTTCAAACTCATCCGCATAGTCCTCCTCATCCAGTCCATCCAGGACTGCCTCGTAATCCACGATGGCCCGGCTCTGCACCCGGCTGTTCCACCAGTCGGAGACGGTGGGGTAAAGCAGCACGGCAAGACCCACAAGAAAGACCAGAATCAGTATGAGCGTGGATAGATTTCGTTTCTTCTTCATAGGTC
>CAZGMH010000071.1:0-10324 GCA_964526765.1 uncultured Eubacterium sp. | reverse complement strand
TTAAGTTTCCAGCTGTATAATAATAATCAGAAGAATGAAGGCGCCGTCCGTTTGGCGGCGCGCAGTATGCGGCAAAGGAAATAGAAGTATGGGAGAATGTCTGATTATTAATGGGGTGCTGGAACGCGGCACATATCAAGATATTGAAAAGTATGCATTTTTACAGGGGTTTGCAACATGCCGCCTGGCAGAATATCTCGGGAGGGACAGGAAGGGTGTGGAAAATGCTGCCCTTGTTTTCATTGATAGAAAAGGGATAGAAAATCAGCCGAAGGATGTTCTGAACATTCTGTATATGCAGTGTCCGATTATGATAGTGCCTGCCGCCTGTGATGAAACAGCGCCGGAATGCCTGGAAAAGGATGGCTGGGGCTGCGCGCCCTATCCGTTTTCTTATAAGGCGTTTCAGGAGACGGTAAAGGATTATGCCAAGCAGAGCCTGATGAAAGATAGAGTGCAGGTTTATGGAAATATGCAGATTGATAAAGGGCGGCGCGAGGTGAGGATCGGAGGAAAGAAGCTGGCATTCAAAAGGTTCGAGTATGAGATTTTCCTCATTTTAGTAGAGCATATGGGAGAAGCGGTATCGAGGGAATATATCAACGGGATACTCCCCTGGCGTGTCCGCGGCTCAGACAGGAATATCGACGCGCATATTAAGGGAATCCGCAGGGTATTGGGGCGGGATGAGCTGATACAGTGCGTCCGCAAGGTCGGTTACAGTATCCCGACAGATCTGTTGTACAGAAAAATGAAACAGCAATCATGACATAGAAAATGCAGACCATGACGGTCTGCATTTTCTGTAGAGTGTGTATTTAAATTTAGGATATAGCGATTTGATAAGTTTACTATATCATATTGATTTCGGAGAGTAAAATATATATAATAAAGGCATAACGATACTTTGAAAGTATGACAGGAGAAAAACGTGGAACTAAGGCATATTCGATATTTTATGGCAGTGGCGGAAGAATTGAATTTTACGAGGGCGGCTGATAAACTGAACATGGCGCAGCCTCCCCTGAGCCGGCAGATTCAGGACCTGGAAGCAGAGCTGGGAGCGGAGCTGTTTCTCCGCAAGCCTCACGCCTTGCAGTTGACGGAAGAGGGAATACAGTTTAAGCAGTATGCGGTGCAGATTCTGGACATGGTAAATAAGTCGGTGGAAGAGATAAAGGAGATGAAGAAGGGGCTTCAGGGCACGCTTTACCTGGCCTGCGTGGAAGGGCATGCCCCGCAGATTTTTTCGGAGTGGATAGCCGGATTTTATAAGCTTTACCCGCATGTGCAGTACAATCTCTGGAACGGCAATTCGGATGAGGTGATTTACCGCGTGACGAAGGGGCTGTGCGATATGGCGATCATTATGGAACCCTGTAATACAGAGGAGGTCAACGTGCTTCCTGTGTATCAGGAGGCGTGGGCTGCCATGTTTCCCGCCTCACATCCGCTGGCGTTAAAAGAAGGCGGGACGATAGAGGCAGAAGAATTGCTGCCCTATGACCTGATTATTCCGTCGAGGGAATCCCGCCTGCAGGAGATTTATGACTGGTTTGAGGCGGGCAGTGTAAAGCCGCGGATACGCTGCCGCATTGCCCATGTGATAAATGCCTATGAGCTGACAAAAAGGGGAGTCGGCATCACGGTTTATCCGGCGTCCGTAGCAAACGCGGCATATACAAAGTCTGTGTGTGTGAAAAAGATCATAAATCCGGCGGCGGTAGCATCGTATGTCCTGATTTGGAGCAAAGGCAGGCAGATGCCGCATGTGGCGCAGGAGTTTCTTACCTATATCAGAAAGTGTAAGGCGGGAGAGGAAGAAAAAGGATGAGGGAACAGATCAGGGAAATGTTAAAGGAACAGGCAGAATCAGCTTACCGGAAGTTTTCTGCCGCACTGGTTCCGGGATCAAAGCAGCTACTTGGCGTCCGGCTGCCGGTTCTGCGCAAAATGGCAAAGGAAGCGGTAAAAGGGGATTGGCGCGCTGAGGTTAGCGATTACGATGGGGAATATGAAGATCTTTATTTTGAGGAAACGATGCTGCGCGGGATGCTTATTGGTTATGGTACCGCGGAGTGTGAGGTACGGGAAGGGCTTTCTTACGTGGCGGCATTTATTCCCTATATTGATAACTGGTCCGTCTGCGACAGCTTCTGCAACAGTTTTTTGCTGGCGGATAGGCACAGGGAAGAGGTGTGGGAATTTTTGCAGGGCTACCTGTATTCGGAAAAGGAATTTAAAGTGCGCACAGCGGTGATTACTCTGCTGAACCATTTTTTAAAATACGACGGACAGGGAAAGAAGGCAGCGAGGGGAAAAACGGTATCTATGACGGATGTACGCACAGATACCAGCCTGGAAAATATCGGCAGGTTCCCTTATCTGGCGAAAATTCTCGGGGTATTAAACCGGGAGTATCCTCAGGGGTATTATGCGCAGATGGCGGCGGCGTGGACAGCGGCAGAGAGCTTTGTGGTTTTTCCATATGAGACGATGCAGATACTGGGAGATGGATGCCGCATGGATACGTGGACGCGGCGTAAGGCGCTGCAGAAAATTTGTGAATCGCGAAACCCGGATGAAGAGGTAAAGGCATATATCCGGCAGATCAGAGACAGCTTATAAAGGAGTAAGATTATGACGAAAGAGGAATTGGCATTAGAGGTAATTGAACGGTTAAAAAAAGAATATCCCGATGCAGGGTGCACGCTGGAATATAACCATGCGTGGAAGCTGTTGGTGAGCGTGCGCCTAGCGGCACAATGTACGGATGCCAGGGTGAATGTAGTTGTGGAAAAGCTTTATGAAAAGTTCCCGGATGTGGACGCGCTGGCAGAGGCGTCGGTGGAGGAGATCGAGGAGATCGTAAAACCCTGCGGACTTGGGCACAGCAAAGCGCGGGATATCAGCGCATGTATGAGAATCCTGCGGGACGAATACGATGGAAACGTACCGGATAATTTTGACGCGCTTTTGAAATTGCCGGGCGTGGGCAGAAAAAGCGCCAATCTCATCATGGGGGACGTCTTTGGGAAACCGGCGATTGTGACGGACACGCACTGCATCCGCCTGACAAACCGTATCGGTCTGGTGGATGGCGTAAAAGAGCCGAAAAAGGTAGAGATGGCATTGTGGAAGATTATTCCGCCAGAGGAGGGAAGCGATTTCTGCCACCGCCTGGTATACCACGGCAGAGAAGTCTGTACGGCAAGGACAAAGCCCTATTGTGATAAGTGCTGCCTGGCGGATGTCTGCAAAAAAGAGGGGATAGCGTAACGGTTTTGACAAAATTGCATATACTAATTCGAAAGGACGCGTATGTGCCGGGAACGCTGTGCGCAGCGGCGAAAATACCGTGCCGGAGGATTGTATGGGAATTTATATTGTAAAAGAAGGGGATACGGTAGACCATATCGCGGATATTACGGGAACAGGGGCAGGCACTTTTGTCGGATGCGGACAGTTTGACGAGACGGCGCAGGCGCCGTATTTTTTCTATGAGAGCGGAGGAATCTGCCATGAAGTCAGGTTTGAGGATGTCCGAAGCCTGCAGGCGAAATTTGATCTGATACGGGAATTTGGGCTGATGGGAGCCGGGTATTGGAATATCATGCAGTTTTTCCGGGCAAACTGGATACTCCTGCAGCGTAACTTTAACGTACTTCGGGAGCTTTAAAGGTGTAACCGGAAGCTTTAAATGTATGTTGCAGATTTTAAATTATTATGCTAAGCTGATTTGGGAAATATACAAAAAGAGCAGAATTTTTGAGAAAAGGATAAAGTGAGGAAAAAAGAGATGGAAAAGATCAATCCACAGGCATGGAAAGAGGAAATGCCGGCTTTCAGGGAAAAAACGGAAGCTTTTTATGCGGGGGAATTAAGCAAGGGAGAGTATAAAGGATTTTCCGGGCTATATGGAAGCTATGCGCAGAGAGGGGGAAAGGCGAGTATGCTGCGCCTGCGTATGACTGCCGGCTGTGTGACAAAGGAGAAGCTGGCATTTGTAGCGGAATCGATCCGTAAGTATCAGATTAAAAAGGCACATTTTACGACCTGCCAGACGATCCAGTTTCATGACCTGGATGCACAGGCAGTATGTGCGGTGATGGAAGCGGCGCTGGATGCGGGAATCGTCACAATGGGCGGAGGCGGAGATTTCCCGCGCAACGTGATGTCTTCTCCGCTTTCCGGCGTGGAAAAGGGGGAATATTTTGACGTGCGCCCCTGGGCAGAGCAGGCGGGAGAGTATCTGATGCATTTTGTGAAGGCGAAAAAGATGCCGCGCAAGCTGAAGGTCTGTTTTTCAAATTCACCGAAGAATCTGCCGCATGCCACTTACCGCGACTTGGGCTTTGCTGCCAGGGAAGACGGAAAGTTTGATGTGTACAGTGCCGGCGGCTTAGGAAATAACCCGCGGATGGGCGTAAAAGTGGCGGAAGGGGTCGAGCCGGAAAAGATATTGTATTATATCAAGGCGATGTGGCTGACGTTTTGCGCTTACGGCAATTATGAGAACCGTGGAAAGGCGCGCACCCGCTATATGCAGGAAGCGCTTGGCGGAGCAGAACAGTACAGGAAGGCGTACCTGGAAAAACTGGAGGGGGTTTTTGCTTCCGGTGAGGACCTGACGATTCAGGCAAAAGCGAAGCCGGTATCCAAGACAGGAGACGGCAGCGCAATACAGGGCGCGCGCGTGATGGAGCAAAAACAGGAGGGCTTGTATACGGTTGTCTGGCATCCGATTGGTGGACAGGCAGATACAGAAACCCTTTGCCGGCTCAGCGATATTTTAAACGGGATGGACGCAGCGGAGATGCGCCTGGCGCCGGATCAGACGGCATATATCGTCAATCTGACCGGAGAAGAGGCGAAAAAGGTTCTGGAAGTGACACGGGACAGTGCAGAGACGGTGTTTGAAACCTCTGTCTCTTGCATTGGGGCTGAGATCTGCCAGATCGGTTTGCGGGACTCCCAGGGGTTGCTTGCTGCCTGCGTAAAGGCAGTGAGAGAGGCGGGCATACCGGATGGGGCGCTGCCGCAGATTCATATTTCCGGCTGTCCTTCTTCCTGCGGCACGCATCAGACAGGCGCGCTTGGCTTTCGTGGCGCGTCCAAATCAATAGACAAAAAACCGCAGCCGGCGTTTGTGCTGTTTGTAAACGGCGAAGAGCGGCAGGGACAGGAAAAGATGGGGTATGAGCTCGGGACGATCCTGGAGGAGAAGATACCGGAATTTCTCGTAAAGCTTGGAAAGGAAGCGGCGGCAAGTGGGATGGAATTTGCCGCATGGAATGCGCAGAACCCTGAAAGGCTGGAGCAGATTGCGGCGGATTACCTGGCTTAAAAGAGGATTGAAAATTCAGGATAAAGGGCTATAATAGAGAATAGAGGCGATGGTGTCCAAAAATGGCAGCATCGCCTTTTTATGAATAGTCTGCAAATATGAAGATTGTGATAATTGGCGCAGGCGCAATGGGATGCCTTTACGGGGCGTATCTGAGCGAGCATAACGAAGTGGTGATCTTTTTTGTAAAATCAACTTTTACGGAGGAGGCACTGGAAGCAAACAAGGAATTGTTTGTGGAGAATACAGTAGTCATGACGCTGCAAAATGGAGCGGGAAATGACCGCAGGATCGCGGGGTATTGGAAAGTGTCCGGCAGGTCTGCATCAATGCGGCAGATGGCTATTCCTCCATGTACCAGGACCGTATGAGGGACGTTAGGACAGAAATCGACGCGATTAACGGGGCGATCTGGAGCAGGCAAAGCTATACGGCGTACCTGTGCCCTATAATTCCCTGATTGTCGATCTGATCCATGCAATCGAGGGAACGTGCAAATTCCAAAAGAATAAATAAAACACTTGACAACACTGTTATAACTGTATATAGTGTTTATATACAGAAGAACAGGAGCGATAAAATGAACCTATTTATTGATAACAAAAGTGGTACTCCTATTTATGACCAGATTTATTCGCAGATTAAGTGCCACATCATCAGCGGTACGCTTGAGGAGGACGAGGCGCTGCCTTCGATCCGCAATCTGGCGAAGGATCTGCGCATCAGCGTAATTACCACCAAGCGCGCGTATGATGAGCTGGAGAGAGAAGGCTTTATCTATACGGTTGCCGGAAAAGGCTGCTTTGTAGCGCCCAAGAATGTGGAATTGCTGCGGGAGGAAAATCTGAAGAAAATTGAGGAGTATATACAGGAAATAAAGAAGCTCGCCGCATCCTGTAATTTAAACAGACAGGATATCCTGGACATGTTTACAATTCTGGAGGAGGAATGAAAGGATGAATGCAATAGAAATCAAGGGACTTTGTAAGAGTTACCCGGAATTTACACTGGATCATCTGAACCTGACATTACCGGGCGGCTGTGTGATGGGGCTGGTGGGAGAGAACGGCGCGGGAAAGAGCACAACCATCAAGCTGATTCTCGATATGGTTCAGCGCGACGGCGGAACGATTACCGTACTGGGCAGGGATAACAGGGAGGATATGCGCGCTTCCAGAGAAGAGATTGGCATTGTGCTGGATGAAATGGGATTTCCCGAATGCATGAACGCAAAGCAGATCCATAAGATGATGCGGCACACGTACCGGAACTGGGATGAAGCGCAGTATTTTTCCTATCTGAAAAAACTGTCCGTCCCGCTTGAAAAATCATTTGGCGAGTACTCAAGGGGAATGAAGATGAAGCTGGGAATTGCCGTGGCGCTGTCCCATCATCCCAGGCTGTTAATTCTTGACGAGGCGACCAGCGGGCTGGATCCCTTAGTCCGTGACAATGTGATAGAGATATTTGGTGAATTTACGCGCTCGGAGGAGCATTCGATTCTGATGTCCTCCCACATTGTAAGTGATTTGGAAAAAATATGCGACTATATTGCTTTTCTGCATAGAGGGAAGCTGATGTTGTGCGAGGAAAAGGACCGCCTGATGGAAGAATACGGGGTAATTCACTGCAGCGCGCAGCAACTGGCAGAGCTGGATTCCAAAGCGGTGATCGGAAAAAGAGTCTCTGCCTACGGGGTAGAAGCGATTGTATGTAAAGACAGGGCGCCGTCTGGTTTTTGTTTCAGCCCGGTGACAGTCGAAGAGCTGTTTATCTTTATGGCGAAAGGGGAATGATGGAGATGAAGGGTTTGCTGCTGAAAGATTTTTATATGATGGTAAAATATTGCAAGGCATATCTGGTAATAACAGTTGCCTTCCTGCTGGTATCCGTCGTGGAAAAAGGGAATGCATTTTTCATGATTTATCCGATGATTCTCACCAGCATGATTCCGGTGACGCTGTTATCCTATGACGAGCGGCAGAAATGGAGCGTCTGTGGGCAGACATTTCCCTATACCCGCAGCCAGATGGTTTCCGTGAAATATATCATAGCGCTGGCGTCCGTACTGATTGTCTGGGTGATATCTGCCGCGGTGCAGTTAACAGAGCGCCTGGCTTGTGCGCAGGCAGGGGGAAACCTGTGGGACACCCTGCTGGTGATGTTCTTTATCGGGCTTGCGACACCGGCAATTATGCTGCCGATTATTTTCAGATACGGCCCGGAAAAGGGAAGGATTCTTTATTATGCAGTCATTGTCGTGCTCTGTGCAGCTTATGGGGCAATCGTAATATCGGGTCCTGCGGCGCTGATCGGCGTACTTTCGTCTGGATGGCCTCCGGCAGCGGTGGCAGCCGCAGGAGTGGTTCTCTTTGGGCTTTCCTGGGCATTATCGGTTGTATTCTATAAAAGAAGAGAGATTTAAAGGCGCTTAGCCCATAGTGCAAGAAAAACGCAGCCCTTTGCAAATGAATTTGCAGGAGCTGCGTTTTTGTGCCTTGAAAATTTTTTGAAAAAACATCCCCGGGGTGGCTTGTGGAGTAAAAAATCCCATGCCATATATGTTAGTGGGGAATGTCTCAGGCAGTTGATGAGTATATTCGCACGAATAATTTCAGAAGAGTAGATGAAGTAAAGAGCGACATTTTAAAATTGTATGAAGATGATTTTAGAAAAATAGATGCTACGGGGCGGATGCCGGGTTATTTACTACCTTGATTTTTAAAGACAGAGATTTTACGGAAAATATCATATACGATAAATTATTGAATGATAAAATGTCGAGTAATCTTGGGTATTTGTATGAAAAATCCAGATATTTCTTTTTTATAAGAAGCTTATGAAAAAATATATGGCAGCGTCCGTCAGGACTGCTGCCATATTTCGCTTAACGGGGCAAAGCGGTAGCCCATATCCTCCCATTTGCCAAGCAGCTCGTCAAGGATCTGCGCGTTGGTGGAGGAGGTGCTGTGTAAAAGGACAATTGCGCCGGGGTGAATGCGCCCCAGAAGCTTTTCAAATGCTTCCGCTTTGGTGGGCTGGTTATCCTGATACCAGTCTACATAGGCAAGGCTCCAGAAAAAGGTCTTATAGCCAAGCTCCTTTGCCATCTGCAGGTTCGCTTCACTGTATTTGCCCTGGGGCGGGCGGTAATATTTGGTTAGCTCCTGCCCGGTGATTTCCTTAAAAAGCGCCTCTACATCCTCCAATTCCTTTGAAAAGCTATCGATGGTGGAGATGGCGGACATGTCGGGGTGATGATAAGTATGGTTGCCTACGGTATGCCCTTCCGCTACCATGCGTTTTACAATATCCGGCGCGGTTTCCAGAAAATTCCCCACGACAAAAAAGGTGCCGTAAGCGTTATGTTTTTTGAGGGCGTCAAGGATGGCTTCTGTGTTTCCGTTTTCATATCCGCAGTCGAAGGTCAGATAAAGAACCTTCTCATCGGTATCCTGGGCGAAGTAGGCGTCATATTCGGCAAGCTCTTCTATCGTAGCGTTGCCGATGGGTGTTTTTCCTTCTTCCTGAAAGCTCAGTCCCCAGTTTCCTTCCGTTGCCTGAATAACGGCGGAGGAACCGGAGCGGATATAAGCGCTGTGTCCGGCGATGCCGCCCGCGGCAAAAGCGCACAGAAGCAGCAGCGCAGGAAACAGCCCGGATGATCGTAACCTGTTTTTTTGATTCATGTAAGTACTCCATAGGAATTGTTTCTATATAAATATGAGAGGATTTGTGCGGTTATACATGGCGTTGGCGCGATTTTCCTTCCGGCATAAAAAATGGTGGGCGCCGGGGCATAAAAAAAACTTGACGGCGCAGAGCATGTATGTTAAGATAGACAGGCGAATGGAAGTAGGTCTTTTTTTTATGCCTAAAAAACAGCAGCCTTCGCACGGCTGCGACGAAAAAAGTTTGAGAGCGAGGTGGAAGTTGTGCGCACGAAAATCACATTGGCATGCACGGAATGTAAGCAGCGAAATTATAACACGACAAAAGAGAAAAAGAATCATCCGGACAGAATGGAAACAAAGAAGTACTGCAGATTCTGCAAGAGACACACGATGCATAAGGAAACAAAATAATTCCGGCTTGGATGCGAAAGGAGAACGGATATGGGAGAAGTTGCAAAAAAAGACAAGACCCAGGGAAGAAGCTGGTCAGACGGCTTGAAATCCGAATTCAGGAAGATTATCTGGCCTGATAAGAAAGATCTTACAAAGCAGACAGCCGCAGTTGTTGCGGTTTCCATAGTACTTGGGGTGCTGATTACAATTATTGATACAATTGTAAAGTACGGTGTTGATTTCTTGATTAAGTAAGGACAAGGTGAGCATATGTCAGAAGCAAACTGGTATGTCGTTCATACCTATTCAGGTTATGAAAACAAGGTAAAGGCGAATATTGAGAAAACAATCGAAAACAGACATCTGGAGGATCAGATTCTGGAGGTCCGGGTGCCGCTGCAGGACGTCGTGGAAGTGAAAAACGGCGTTTCGAAGACAGTTCAGAAAAAGATGTTCCCGGGATATGTACTTCTCAATATGATTATGAATGACGATACCTGGTATGTTGTAAGAAATACCAGAGGCGTTACAGGATTTGTTGGTCCGGGGTCTAAGCCTGTACCGCTTACTGAAGCAGAGATGAGACCTTTGGGAATTCAGTCGGACAACGTTGTGGTTGATTTTGAAGTGGGCGATACGGTCAGCGTAATCGGCGGTATCTGGAAGGATACGGTTGGCGTTGTCCAGAGTATCAATGAAAGCAAACAGATCGTTACCATTAATGTTGAGCTGTTCGGTCGTGAAACACCGGTAGAAATAAGTTTCACAGAGATTCAAAAAATGTAAAGTAAGTCATCCGTCCATTCGCAGACGGTTAGACAGTGGGAGGGAAATCCCCCGACAATACCACAAGGAGGTGCCTTATTATGGCAAAGAAAGTAACTGGTTATATTAAATTACAGATTCCTGC
>CAZGMH010000070.1:0-10327 GCA_964526765.1 uncultured Eubacterium sp. | reverse complement strand
ACAAGATTATGTCGGGAAGAACGAAGGAAGAGGCGAAAGACCTGACTTTGCTTGGAAATCAGGGGACCAGATATCCGGATCATTATGCGCCGGAAGTATTGGAATCCTTTGTCAACAAGCATCAGGGAAATGATTATTTTGTAAAATTTAACTGTCCTGAATTTACCAGCCTTTGCCCCATCACAGGACAGCCGGATTTTGCCGCGATCACCATATCTTATGTGCCGGATGTGAAAATGGTGGAAAGTAAATCGCTGAAGCTGTATTTGTTCAGCTTCCGCAATCACGGCGATTTCCATGAGGATTGCGTTAACATTATTATGAAAGATCTGATAAAGCTGATGGATCCGAAATATATTGAAGTCTGGGGAAAATTCACCCCGAGAGGGGGACTTTCCATTGATCCGTATTGCAATTACGGAAAACCGGGAACCAGATGGGAAGAAGTGGCGTGGAGCCGGATGGCAAATCACGATCTGTACCCGGAAAAAGTGGATAATCGATAGGAGGATTTGCAATGGATGAGATGAAGCGGATCGACCGCGTGTTAAAATATCAGGGAACCATCGTCGATTTTTATGACGACGTGATGCAGGCGCCTGACGGAAAAATTGCCCATTGGGACTATGTTGCGCACCGCAAGGGCGCTGCGGCGGTGATTCCGGTTATGGAAGATGGAAAAATCTTAATGGTACGCCAGTACCGAAATGCATTAAACAGGGAAACCCTGGAAATTCCGGCGGGTTCCCGTGACAGTGTTGAGGAACCGACCAGCGTATGCGCGGCGAGGGAATTGGAGGAAGAAACCGGGTATAAGGCGGGCAGGCTTGAACTTTTGGTTACGGTGGCCACAACGGTAGCTTTTTGTAATGAGGTTATCGATATTTATCTGGCTACAGATTTGACCAAAACATGCCAGCATTTAGACGAGGACGAATTTGTGGAAGTGGAAAGTTATACGATCGGGGAACTCAAAGATATGGTATTTGCCGGGAAGCTTCAGGATTCCAAGACTGTCGCGGCAATTATGGCATACTTTGCAAAAACCCGCATAGGATAAAACAAAGTAATTCTGCAGGCAAAAATGAAACAGGTATATAGAACTCAAATGGGACAACCGGAGAAATTTACATTGCCGAAAATCTGCGTATGTATTTTTTTCGGTTGTTTCTTTTTTGGGGTTTTATCGGCAAATCTGGGTTTTTCGGATGAGGCGCTCTGGGTGGGGTTCGTCAATGAAAATAATATCCGGCAATTTACTGCCCAGGGCAGGGATGTTTACGGATTTCTGGGATTTGCGCTGCAAAACCGCCTGCTTCCATGGGTGATTATTTTGATATGCGGAACGTTTTTCTGGGGAATTGCCCTGTGCGGCGTATGGTTTGGCTGGATGGGGTTTACGGGAGGCTTTCTGATGACCGCGCTGATACAGAGACATGGCTTACGGGGAATCCTGATCATGGCCGGCATGGGATTTCCGCACATTCTGATTTATGCGGCGGCATATCTGATTCTTCTTAAATGGGTATGGATTATTCGAAAAGAAAGAAAAAATTTCAATGCAGATACGTTAAATCGCAGAAGCGGTAAAAAATATGCGGGCATTTATTTCCTGTCTGCCATTCTTATTTCCTGCATTTTTAGTCTTGGAATTTTGGCAGAATACTATATCAGTCCGCTCATTTTGTCAAATATGATTTAGTATGTATTACGTTTTCAGATGATAGTATGTATTATTTTTTCGAATGATAATATATATTACTTTCTCAAATATAGTATATATTATTTTTCCGGATACTCCGGAGGAATATATTCAATCAGGTCTGACAGATCACATTCCAATACATAGCACAATCTTTTTAAGATATCTATATCGAGGCGCTGAATTTTGTTGTCCCTGTAGTTGCGCAGCTGCGTTCTCTGCATTTCTGCGCGAAAAGAAAGCTGGTTCAGGGAGATGTCTCTGTCGTCTATAAGTTCTTTTAAATGTATCTTTATATCTCCGCAATCCGTCATATTTACAGGAAGCTGCCGGAGAGGATTTTCTTTTTTGTTTTTCATCTTGTACCTCCATGTCTATTATATTTATCTAGCTATTTGCATGTAAGATTCATGATTATATGGTAATTTTTGCATGACTGGTAATATATGGGTGTATAAATACTCATACAGCGGCGCTCCGCGTTATGATGAGTGGAAAATATGGAGTTTTCACGAAAAAATTATGGATATTGCACAAAAATTTATAAAAATATCAAAAGATTTAGTTATTCGGGGGGGTATTGAAATTCAGATAAATATATGGTATATTAAGACATGGGTATAAATCTGCCCATATATTAATATTGAAACAGGAGCTGTTAGATATGACGAAAGGGTACTGGGATATTCATAATCATATATTGCCGGGCGTCGATGATGGCTCCAGTTGTATGGAAGAAACGTATCGTATGATCCGGGCAGAGTATAAACAGGGGATACGCAATATTGTTTTTACCCCGCATTTCAGACCGGGAATGTTTCATGTGAAGCCTGCAGACTATGAGAGCATATATCTGAAGGTATGTGATAAAATCATGGGGATTTTTCCGGATATGCGTTTCTATTTGGGGTGCGAGTATTTTTATCAAAAGAATACATTGACAGAATTGGAAGATGCGCGGTACAGGATGAATGGAACGCGCATTGTTCTTGAGGAATTTTCTACAATCGGACATTATGAGACCATGAGAAAAGCGGTGGAACGCACAGTAAAAATGGGCTATCGGCCGATACTTGCCCATGTGGAGCGTTACCAGTGCCTGTATAAGGATCCGGAGCGTATCTGGCAGTTAAAAGAAAAGGGCGCCCTGATACAGATCAATGCCGGGAACGTCCTGGGCAAAGGCGGTATGTCAAAAAAGCGGTTCTGCCATAAATTGCTGGCTGCGGGCATTGTCGATTTTGCCGCAAGCGACGCACATAACCTGGACACAAGGCCGGTTCAACTGGAAGAATGTATCCGTAAGATTGAGAGAAAGTACGGTACGAAAACAACAGAACAATTGTTTTTGGGTAATCCTGAACGTTTTTTGAGAAACTAATATACAGAAAAACAGGAGAGAAGATATGCAAGAGCTTACATTAAATGACGACATTACGCTGTCGCCCGTTATGAAGGATATTTACCGGAGGCTGCGTACAAATATAGAGTTTACCGGCGTTGAAAACCGGGTGATCTGTATTACAAGCTGTGCGGTGAACGATGGGAAGAGCAGCGTTTCTTATTTCCTGTCCCGGATATTTGCGGAAAACGAAAAAACGGTCCTGCTGATCGACGCGGATATGAGGAACTCCGTATTGCACAGGCATATCGGAATCAGCCAGGATTTGAAAGGTTTAAGCCATTTCCTGTCCGGGAAGGAGAGCATGACCAATGTCATATACTCTACAAATTACAATGATTTTTACCTGCTTCCCACAGGGAGATTTCCTAAAAATCCCACGGAATTGTTAAATAATAAGAGATTTACGGATCTGATGACGGCAGCCAAGGACGCCTTTGATTATGTGATCATTGATACGCCGCCTCTGGGAGCGGTCGTCGACGCCGCGGTCATTGCGAAGCAGTGCGACGGATCTATTCTGATCATATCGTCTGACAGAGTCAGCAGAAGGGCGGCTAAAACCGTAGAGGAGCAGTTGAAGCAGGCAAATGAAAACCTTCTGGGCGTGGTGCTGAATAAAGTTGACGCCAAAGGCGGCGCATACGGGAAAAAATACGGTTATGGCTATGGCTATGGTTACGGTTATGGTTATGGCGCAGAACAAAAGGGGAAGTAGGGAGATATCATGAAAGACAGACAGAATGAAGAAATGCAGATCGATCTGCTGGAATTATTTTTCCTTTTGCTGAAGAAGTGGAAATTGCTCCTGCTGGGGCTTATCGCCGGCGGTATCCTGGCAGGCGGAACTACTTATCTGAAAACGCCGTTATATCAGTCGGAATCCATGCTGTTTATTTTATCGAAAACGACCAGTATAACTTCCGTGGCGGATCTGCAGCTGGGGTCTGCGCTGAGTTCCGATTTTGTGGTGATTGCCACCAGCAAGCCGGTTATCGATACGGCAATCGAAAAAGTAAAAGAAGAGCATGGCGTCACGCTCACGCGGGATCAGGTGAAAAATATGGTGTCCGTGACAAACAAAGAGGATACCCGGGTTTTGGTCATTACAGCGACCGGGGAAGACGCAGAACTGGTATGTACGCTGGCGAACGCGGTGACGGAGGCGACCGCTACACAGATGGCAAGCATTATGAAATCTGACCCGCCGACTACCGTGGAGCGGGCTGAGGTGGCAGATGCCCCTGTGGACAACGGACTGACCAAAAACGCGGCAAAGGGAGCCCTGGCCGGTTTCCTGATCGTGGCGATCCTGATCGTCATACCGTACCTTTTAAACGACAAGATACGGACAGTTGAGGATGTGGAAAAATATCTGGATATTGGCGTGCTTGGCGTTATTCCCCTTGATAAGGCGCAGGAATATAAGAAAAGACGCAGAAAGAAAGGCTCTGTATAATGAATAAAAAGAAGCTGAATATCCGGTTTTGGATATGCCTGCTGATTTTCCTTGCAGCGGTGGCGGCGGGCGTTATTTACAGGACAGAACAGGGAAAAAAGGAAGATGCATATGAAAAACTTGCTGAGGAAGTGACGCAGGAGCCAATATCAGAGGAAGAACCGGAGCCGGAAGAGGAAAAAGAGGAAGAAAAGGCAGAAATACCGGTAGATTTTGAAACGTTAAAAGAGGAAAATCCGGATATCTATGCATGGATCCGTATTCCGGACACCGGGATTGATTATCCGATTTTACAAAACGCGGAGGATGACGACTATTACCTGGACCATAACCTGGATGGCAGCGAAGGGCGGCCGGGCGCTATTTATACGCAATACAGCTATAACAGCGGCTGCTTTGCCGATAATGTGACTGTGATTTATGGACACAATATGAGGGACAATTCCATGTTTGGCAGTTTGAGCGATTATCTGGATGAGGATTTTCGTAATCATCATTCCGAAATACAGATTTACACGCCGGAACAGATACTTACTTATCGGGTTGTGTGTACGGTGACATATGATAACCGGCATATTCTGGCAAATTATAACTGTTCCGAGGCATACGGATATGAAAAGTTTTTAAATTCGCTGCAAACGGAGCGGCTGATTCCAACCTGGCTGGAAGAACCTTTTCCTGTCACAACAGAGGATAAAATGATTATTTTATCTACCTGCAATGGAAATTCAGATCAGAGATTTCTGGTAGGAGCTGTACTTATAGATGAAGAATAAACGGGGCAAACCGATGAAAAGAATGTTGTCCGTTGTCCTGATGGGATTACTTTTCCTTCCCGCAATGGTCAGCGGATGCAAAAACAGTAAAACAGAAGAGACAGGGCTTTCCGTTTTGCCGGAGTCCCAGGTCATTGACAACACCGTGGAATGGAAAGGCAGGAAGTATACATACAATGAAAATCTGACCAATATCTTATTCCTCGGAATTGATAAATCAGAACCGCTGGAAGACGAGTACGTACCGGGAGAGGCAGGACAGTCGGACTGCATTATGCTGCTGTCCTTGGACAGAGAAACCGGGCAGGGGAGGATCCTGCAGATAAACCGTAATACAATGACAGAGCTGGACGTCTATGATTTATCAGGGAATTATCTGAAATCCGTGGAGGGACAGCTGGCGCTGCAGTATGCCTACAATATTGGAGGGGAGAGCAGCTGCTGGGCAGTAAAGAAAACTGTGGAAGAACTGCTCTATGGATTGGATATCGACGGATGGATCGCCATGGATGTGTCGGGCATTCCGGAGATCAACGATGCGTTAGGCGGCGTGGATGTGACGATGCGGCAGGATTATTCCCGGATTGACGCTTCCTTTACAGAGGGCAGCACCGTACACCTGGAGGGTGCGCTGGCCCAGAAGTTTGTCCGCTACAGGGACATGAGTGAGTTCAACAGCGTGGAGGACCGTATGCACCGGCAGGCGGATTATATCACAGCCCTGATCGGTTCCATGCGCAATTCCGGCGGCGAAGAGCTTTATGATGCAATATCGCCATATGTGGGTACTTATATTATCACTGATTTGAATGCAGATCAGATGAACGATCTGTGCGGTTATGAATACCTGACGGATGAGATACAGTATCTTCCGGGAGAGATGGTTCAGGGGGAAGTTTACGAGGAATATTACGTTGATGAGGAACAGCTTCAGGATATGCTGATCAGGACATTTTATCGGGAAGCGGAATAATAATGTTTAAAATTATATTCAAATATATTTTAAAAAAACAGGGAAAGGAAGGAATGACATGAAAAAATTAGCAGCAGTTTTACTTGCAGGGGTGTTGGTGTTTGGCGTATCTGTAACAGCATTTGCAACTCAGAGTCCAAGCGGTTCCACGCAGGATACGCTAATTAATGCAGAACTGCAGGGACAGCCGGATTGGCATCTGATCATATCGCAGGATTATCCGACACAGGAAGAGGCGGATGCCGCGGCAGCGCTCAGACAAAATCCGCAGACACAGCTTGAATCGACTCCGGGAGTAGGAGCCGAAGAGGCCCAGGGAATGAAGCTGGTGACCGTCATGGATGTGAAGGTAGTAGGCGAGGGTAAGAATCCGCCATATACAGTCCGGTTTTATGTGCCGGGCGTAACGGCATCCAGCAGAGTCATCGTCCTGCATTATTTCAACGGCGCATGGCAGAAAGAAAGCCCGGCGTTGGGAGACGGTACAGTTACCGTAACATTCAGCGATCTGTCACCGGTCGCAATCTATGTTGACGAGGAGACAGCCAATAACGCAGGGACGTCAGGTACAGACAGCACGGCCTCAGCCGGTTCGGGGACTGTTTCTCCGAAAACAGGAGAAATGCCTGTTATGCCGGTAATCGCAGTAGTGGCGGTATGCGCGGCAGTCGGGATGACGGTGTCCGTCAGAAGAAAATACGTATAGGGTAAAACAGCCGTCGGCAGTGTCCGCATGACACGGATGCTGCCGACGGACAGCGGATAAGGGTTATGAGTAGTTTTGAGAGATGCATATTTGCGGCAGGAATTGTAATTATTGTTGGCATTATAATCTTCTGCTGGCGTCATAAAGGTTTTCATATAACAAAAGCGGACTATAAGGAATGGCTTGGCAAAACTGTAGTTGTGGTATGCGGGGACGTTGTTATTATCCTTGTTTCCTATTTCCTGGCTCTTTTGCTGAGATTTGATTTCCTTTTTTCACAGATTCCGGTTTCATATCTGAACGGATATATCCGGATCATGCCATTCTGGGTGGCGTCCACTGTGCTGGTATATTATCTGTGCAGGTGCTATCATTTTGTATGGCGGCTGATGGGCGCGGCTGAGTTTTGCAGAATTATAGAAGCCTATCTTGTTTTGATTCCCGTTTATGCGGCAGGCGTGTACTGTATGGGAATAAGCATACCGCGCTCCTGCTATTTTATGGGATATGTGCTGAGTTTCTGCATGGCTACGGGTATGCGTTTTTCCTATCGCATATTACGCCCATTTTATGTGCGCAGAAACGGTCACCAGATATCGGAGGGACCGGTTGACCGGATTATGATCATCGGCGCGGGAGCCGCCGGACAGATGCTTTTAAAGGAACTGCTCGGATCTGATAAGGTAAATACCCGGGTCTGCTGTATTATAGATGATAATCCGGGCAAAAAAGGGAAAATGCTGGAGGGCATCCCAATCGTGGGAAACCGTAACGATATTGTGGGGATGGTGAAAAAATACAGAATCACACGTATCATTTATGCTATTCCGGCAACTACAGGAAAAAACAGAAAAGAGATTTTGAATATCTGCAAAGAGACAAACTGCCGGCTTCAGACGGTGCCGGGGATGTATCAGCTGGTCAATGGCGAGGTCACTGTCAGCAAGCTGAGAAATGTGGAAATTTCGGATTTGCTTGGGCGCGCCCAGGTTAAGGTTAATAATGAAGAAATATTTGCGGCTATAAAAGGGAAAATTATTCTTGTTACCGGCGGAGGGGGTTCTATTGGAAGTGAACTCTGCCGCCAGATCGCGAAAGCGGAACCAAAAGAGTTGATCATATTTGATATATACGAAAATAATGCCTATGAAATCCAGCAGGAGTTAAGGCGTTCCATGCCAGAACTAAAACTGGTAGTTTTAATAGGCTCTGTGCGGAATACAAGCCGCATCAACTGGGTGATGGAGCATTATCATCCGGATGCAGTGTTTCATGCGGCAGCACATAAACATGTGCCGTTGATGGAAGACAGCCCCAATGAGGCTATTAAAAATAATGTCATGGGTACTTATAAGACAGCCCAGGCTGCCGCAAAATACGGCGCTGAGAAGTTTGTACTGATTTCTACTGATAAGGCGGTAAATCCTACTAATATTATGGGAGCTTCCAAGCGCCTCTGTGAGATGGTTGTGCAGATGATGGACAGGCAGTGTGAGCATACGGATTTTGTGGCAGTGCGTTTTGGAAATGTGCTGGGAAGCAACGGCAGCGTCGTTCCGCTGTTTAAAAAACAGATCGCGGAGGGCGGTCCGGTCACTGTGACGGACAAAAACATTATCCGGTACTTTATGACAATACCGGAAGCAGTGTCATTAGTTCTCCAGGCGTCCTACTATGCCCGGGGCGGGGAAATATTTGTACTCGATATGGGCGAGCCTGTACACATAGATGATATGGCGAGAAATCTGATCCGGCTTTCCGGTTATACGCCGGATGTGGATATTATGATAGAGTATACCGGGCTCCGCCCGGGAGAGAAGCTTTTTGAGGAGCTTCTCATGGATGAAGAAGGATTGCAGGATACCGCAAACGAACTGATCCATATCGGCCATCCGATTGAGATGGATGACGAATGGTTTGCCGGGAAACTGAAGCAGTTAGATGAGGCGAGTAAGAATGAGGCAGAGGATATCCGGGAAATTGTTGCTGAGATCGTGCCGACCTATCATTATAAAAAGGACGTACCGGAAAGCGCCTGATAAAAAGCTTTGAGGGCAAAGAGAAACTGCTTTGTGTGAGGCAGGAAGGTTTGTTTTCAAAATTTTTCCGAACAATATGTTATAGGACTCCGGAAATTCTCAAATCGTCGCTCCGCCGCGTTTGAGGGTGCCGGATGAAATAGAGAGAACGGTTCAAATCTGCCTGAATGAAGACAGAATGGCGAAGCTTTGCTTTTAAGGAGATTTTTTATGTGGTATGTAATGCAGGTGCGGGTCGGCAGTGAAGAAAATATTTGTCGGCAATGCAGTTCCAAGCTGCCGAAAACAGCGCTGAAAAAATGTTTTATTCCTTATTACGAAGAACAAAGAAAAATCCGGGGGGAATGGACGACACAAAAGCGTGTCCTGTTTCCCGGATATGTGTTTTTGATTACGGATGAGATAGAGGAATTGTTTCATCTGCTTAAAAACATTGTTGGTCTGACAAAGCTTTTGGGAACCGGAGAAGAAATTGTGCCAATCAGCGAAAAAGAGACTGATTTTCTGATGCAGTTTGGCGGAGAAAAACAGGTGGTGGAAATGTCTGCAGGAATTATCGAAGGTACTCAGATTATTATACAATCCGGACCGCTTCGGGGTATGGAGGGCATGATTCAAAAAATTGACCGGCATAAGAGAAAAGCATATCTGGAAGTGGAGATGTTTGGAAGACTTCAAAAGGTGGAAGTTGGGTTGGAAATTACAATGAAGACGGTGTAAAAATTGAAAAAGGGGAATAGGAAATTGTGGAGTTAAGAACTTTTGAAAATAAAATATAATTGTTCTTACTTGCGATGCATGGTGAAGAATTGAAGTATGTGAAAGAAGCATATGAAAAAATTGGATGTCCACAGCCGAAGCTAAGATACCTTTTTCATCGCTCATAGTGTATGGGAAGAAAGATACACAAATTTGAGATAATAACAGCTGTGTGGATATCTACACGAATAATGATAGACACACGATAACCACAGGGGAGAGAATGAAACATGTTTGTACCAGAGAATCATAATTTGAAACCAAGTTCCAGTAAAATCTGGCTCGCCAGTCCGACTATGCATGGTCCTGAGTTGGAATACATGAAAGAGGCATATGAAACGAACTGGATGTCCACAGTAGGCAAAAATATTAGCGAAGTCGAATGTATCGCCGCTGAAAAGTCCGGTGTGAAATACGCAGTTGGATTATCTGCCTGCACAGCAGCATTGCATCTCTGCGTGAAGCTGGCCGGGGAAAGACTTTACGGAAAACCTGATATTTCTCACGGCGC
>CAZGMH010000069.1:0-10375 GCA_964526765.1 uncultured Eubacterium sp. | reverse complement strand
ACAAATCCTTATCAATTGTCGGATTCCCCTGAAGAATCCGTTCTTCCTCAGGAGTGATTTTTTTTAATTCGTGATATAACTGTTCATTCATGGCTTATATGATTATTTCCTTTTTCCTGAGAGAATCCCATCCAGATCCAACCCGTAACGTTTTGCGATATCCCTGGCATAGCTTAAGCCATCCGGCGTCGTTCTGGAAATTTTGTAGCTTCGCACCCCATTTTCTTTATCTTCCATCTGTGCCACCAGATTGTCTATTTTCCCCACATTACCCGGATGGGAATTGTACGCTTCAATCTGGAGCGGCAAATCATGAATATGGGTAACAAACAGCCCGCAGCATCCGATGACGCCGATTCCCGTTAATACCTCGGAGGCAATATACCCCGCCTCCAGACCGCTGGTACTGGAAAAGGATTCATCCATCAGCAGCATATCCGTATCCGTCAGTTCGCTCATGATTTCACTCAGACGGGCACATTCGCTCTCCAGCCTGCCTTTTCCATAATTATCCTCGTCGGAGGACGGAAAATGGGTATAAATACCGGAAACCGGACTCATACAGGCGCTTTTCGCCGGGACAAACAAGCCGAGCTGAAACAATGCCTGGGCCATCCCCACCGAATAAGCAAAAATAGATTTTCCGCCGTGGTTCGGTCCTGTTACAATATAAAATCTCCCCTTCTCATCCAGAGAAAAAGAATTGGATACGACTGTTTTTTCAACGCCCCGCAATGCCAGAATCGGATTGTAAACCTGCATAAGGTCACATTTCTTCTCCTCCATCCGCGCAATTTTTGGACGGCACATTTCAAATCCTTTTTCTTTCATGGACAAAATAAATGCGGCCCCGGCTGTCAAAAAACGAATATCGTCCAAAAGTGATACAAATACAGATGTATTTATCTTAAAATAATTTTGAATCAACGGTTCAAAATCCCTCAGGGATTTCGCAAAAATCGTATGTAAAGAGGAACTTAAGCTGTAATTGAGCGTTTTCAAATCTTCCCCGTGCAGTCCTCTTGTCAACGGATACAGCGCAGACATCAGAACATTTCCTTCCGACGATTTCTTCTTCAGCAGCCTGTCCATAATATTTCCGGCACGGAAAGAAGTCTGATTGACCGATAAAATGCCTGCCTCCTTTGGGCGGAGATTTTCATCCAGATTAACGCCAATCGTAACGCTCTTTAAATACCCGAAATTCATCTCCATCTTTGAAAGTTCCGCATTTAAATTCCGATATTCCTCGCTTTCCGTAATCAAAGAAATCTGATCCCGGAAATTCCTCATCCCCTCTGATTCAACCAGGCAATTTTGGAACGCGTCTGCAAACAGATTTACAATCTCCTGGTACATTTCCAGATAACGCACAGAACTCAGGGCAGAATCCACGGTAAAATCACTGTTCAGGACTTTGCGCATATCATTGATATTATAAATAATCGGAACGGAGTCGCAAAAAGCGCGAAAAAGAGCCGGATTTTTCACCAAATCTTCCATAATAGCCAACCGATACTCCAGCGCTTTCGGGTCTGTAGTAAAAAAATTTTCCAGATTCAAATCTGCGAATCCCCGATAGCTCTCTTTCTTCAAAACAATCATGTCATCAATCTGCAGTGCATGGATAAATTTGAAATCTTTCATACGTACTTCTGATGACAAATCATAATCCGGTGGATATATAAGGCGAAAACCCGGCTGCATAGAAACCTCCTCCTGACAATTTCCTGAAAAACATACGTTTTTCTTCTCCCCCGCAAGGGAAACGTAAACTGTGGAAATCTTTCAAATATAGCAAAAATTCTTATCACTATTATCCGACAATTAAACCTGCAAATCAAGTATACATTCCGATTTTCCTCACATAAATATACAATCCGATTTTCCCCGCATAAAATAATCCTTTCTGGATTTCACCAATATGAAACTTAACGGCGCCTCTGCTAATCCTCTCTGCCGCTGATCTGCATAATGCACATGACAGCCACGCCGAATATGCTGCCTGCCATAAATGTAAAAAATGCTGCTAATATATGCATGAAACACCTCCCTTCCCTGTCTTTACTGACAAATTATTTATTATCAGTATTACCCATCAACCAATAAATCAATCTGTCATTTATTTTTTCATCTGATATCGTCTATTTTTCATTTGATATCATTTACTGTTACTTCCAATATTCGTTTATATATTTTTCTGCATCGACATCTGACAGAGAAAATTTCTCTGCAATTTTCAAAAATACGTCTTTTTTAGGAATTCCAAAATCCTGACATGTCTCTATCAGGGCTCGCATTCCTTCCATTCTTCCTTCTGTTCTTCCTTCTATTCTTCCTTCTGATTTCCCATTTTCTTTTCCCTGAGCAATTAATTCTGTCAATCCTCTGCACATATCTATCCTCCCATCCTTTTTATAGTAATCTTTCACTTTCACCAGTTCATCTGCGGATGCGTATTCTGTAATTACATCAAAAGCATCTTCTGCCATATTTTGATATGCCGAATCGCTTTTCACCAGCTTTTCCAATTCTTCGGGATTCTCTGAACACCGTATAAAATCAAAAACCTGTCTGACATCCGTTTTAAAAACACTGGTGTCCTTCAATTTTCTGATTTCAATCAGATTCACTCTATAATTTGGAACCATTTTTCTCAATTCCTTCGGAATACCCTGAAAATCTAAAATTTGATATAAATGCGTTGCGCCATCCCACGGTTCTTTCCCATAATAAAGAATTATTGTAATAACCGGATGCAGCTTACTTTCCTTTCGAAAGCCATACAAAAATTCTCCTTTATTCAATCCCTTATGATTCTTTCTCACTTCTTTTCGTATTTTTGCTGCCTGACGCTCATATTCATCTACGTCATAGGATAGGTTTCGCAACGGAATTGAATAATCTATTTCCTCCTGATTCTCAATCCCGACAATCGCAAAACTCATTCCTATTCCCACTTTTCGCACCATATCACGGTATTTTACACGTTTCTCCCTATCTTTTCTTTTACGTGAAGATTGTATAAAACCCGGGCTTTTCCAAATACCCGTTTGTGTATCTAAATCCTGTAAATCTTCTTCGCAAATAACCTGCCTGCCCTGAAAACCAATGCCATTTACCACATCTGCATAGCGCGCATTGTCTGAAAAAAATACTTTCAGCCCCGTATCTTTTCCCATATGTCTCCTCCTTAATACAGGAGCATATTGTGGAAAACTCCTGCTTTTTTTGATGAATTTTCAAGCATGAATTTTCTGAAATGAAATAATGATGATTTTTTGACAACCGTATCGGCCTTGATATACAGAACATTGATTATGTTCTGACTAATAGAAAATATGCTTTGGAGAAAGTATATCACAGTAAAACTAAAAATTCAATCCAAAATCAAAAACAGTCCCAGCGGGGAAAGCAAGCTTTCCCGTCTGAGACTGTCTCGTTCTTACATGTGCGCCGCAGCTATTTAACGCTTACATCATTCCCATGCCTGGTGCGCCGCCTGCCGGCATTGCCGGAGCCGGCTCTTTGATATCCGCTACTACGGCTTCTGTTGTCAGTAATGTGGAAGCAACGCTTGTTGCATTCTGTAATGCGCTTCTTGTTACTTTTACAGGATCAAGGATTCCTGCATCTACCATATCTACATACTCTTCTTTTGCTGCGTCAAAACCGATACCCGGTTCAGCCTCGCGCACTTTATTGATGATAACAGCGCCCTCGAGACCTGCATTTGCAGCGATATAATATAATGGAGATTCCAACGCTTTTAAGATTACTTTCGCGCCTGTTTTCTCATCACCCTCTAACGTATCTGCCAAAGCCGCTACTTCTTTTGCCGCATGGATATAAGCGGAACCGCCGCCTGCGATGATGCCTTCCTCAACTGCCGCCTTTGTAGCTGCAAGAGCATCCTCCATACGAAGCTTGCTTTCTTTCATCTCTGTCTCAGTTGCCGCGCCGACACGGATAACTGCTACGCCGCCTGCAAGTTTTGCAAGTCTTTCCTGCAATTTCTCACGGTCAAAATCAGATGTTGTTGTCTCAATTTCCGCACGGATCTGGGCAATTCTTGCTTTGATTTCATCTGCATTGCCCTCGCCGTCAACGATAATTGTGTTCTCTTTCTGGACTTTAACAGATTTTGCACGGCCCAGCATATCGATTGTCGCCTCTTTCAGATCCAGACCAACTTCCTCGGAAATCACCGTGCCTCCTGTCAGGATCGCAATATCCTGAAGCATCGCTTTTCTTCTGTCGCCGTATCCCGGAGCTTTCACCGCCGCTACAGTAAATGTACCGCGCAGTTTATTTACGATCAGGGTTGTCAGAGCCTCGCCCTCAACATCCTCTGCGATAATCAGCAACTTCTTGCCGGACTGTACGATCTGCTCTAACAGCGGAAGGATTTCCTGGATATTGCTGATTTTCTTATCTGTAATCAGGATATACGGATCATCCAGATTTGCTTCCATTTTATCCATATCAGTTGCCATATACGCGGAAATATAACCGCGGTCAAACTGCATACCTTCTACTAAATCCAGCTCCGTCTGCATTGTCTTGGATTCCTCGATCGTAATAACGCCGTCATTGGAAACCTTTTCCATTGCATCCGCAACCATATTTCCAACTTCCTCATCACCGGCGGAAATTGCCGCAACCTTTGCGATATGGTTCTTTCCGTCTACTTTCTGGCTCATAGATGCGATTGCTTTTACCGCCACATCTGTTGCTTTCTTCATACCTCTTCTCATAACAATCGGGTTTGCGCCTGCTTCCAGGTTCTTCATACCCTCTTTGATCATTGCCTGAGCCAGAACCGTTGCCGTTGTAGTACCGTCGCCGGCCACATCATTTGTCTTTGTAGCCGCTTCTTTTACAAGCTGGGCTCCCATGTTTTCAAAAGCATCTTCCAATTCAATCTCTTTTGCGATCGTCACGCCGTCGTTTGTGATCAACGGTGTGCCATAAGATTTATCCAAAACAACGTTTCTTCCTTTCGGACCCAATGTAACCCTGACGGTATCCGTTAATTTATCAACTCCGGCTTCCAACGCTTTTCTTGCTTCTGTGCCATATTTTAATTCCTTTGCCATAATGAAAATCCTCCTTATTATTCTGTCTTAAATCTCTGCTTTCAGTTTCTGCCGTTATTCAACGATTGCAAGAATATCGCCCTGTTTTACGATAATATATTCTTCCCCGTCTAATTTTACTTCATTTCCTGAATATTTAGAATAAATCACTTTATCTCCGGCTTTCACCTGCATCGTAACCTCTTTCCCATCGACCGTTCCGCCCGGTCCGACTGCAATAACTTCCGCCTCCTGGGGTTTTTCCTGTGCGGAGCTTGTCAAAATGATACCTGATTTTGTGGTCTCTTCTGCTTCTAACTGTTTCAATACAACTCTGTCACCTAATGGTACTAACTTCATATTCTGATCCTCCTTATAGAAAATATATGACATACTCTTTTGTGGTTATTAGCACTCATTTCGTTTGAGTGCTAACCGTTAAATCATATAATAGTGATTTCATCTTTGAATCGCAACCGCATTTATCAATGCCATTTTAAACGTATTATCTCTTTTTCTTTTTTTTCCTCTATTTATCTCTTTTTTTCTCATTTTTTTATTTTTTCATTTTATCTAATCCAAATAAGAATACGCCTTTTTCTGCCAGATTATACATAAATCATAGCTTTTACAGGAAAAGTGTGCTTCGCACACTCTCGCGGACAAAGATTTAGAAAGCACAGCTTTTCTTGACGCGCCGAGTGCAGCCGCTTCAGCGGCTTTGTTCTCTATGCACGAGTGCGCATCCTTTGCCCGCAGGGCTTTTGTTTCATAGGAATATTGCAAAGCAATTTCCTATGAAGCAAAAGCCGGCTAATCGCCTTTCCGCTCAAATCCATGCAGCCAGTCAGAGCATAAATAATATATCAGATAAATAACGGAGCTGATTGCCCACGTGATCGGATAAGCCCAGTAAATAAAACCGATATCCCCCATTATGCGCATAACGGCAGCAATATAGGCGATCCTCAGCACACACCAGACTGACAACATAATACACATCGGCACAAAAGCTTTTCCTGCGCCCCGGCAAACGGCTGCTACAGAATGGGAAAATGCCAATAAGAAGTAAAACAGCGCAATCGTATGTGCCTGCTGCACTCCCAAAGCAACCACACCGGGCGTCTGGTCAAACAGCCCAATGAACTGCGGTGCAAATATATAGTAGCATACTCCAATCCCTTCCGCCAAAGCAACCGCTGCAAGTATGCTGAACCGTGCTCCCTTTTTTGCCCGGTCATATTTTTTCGCTCCGAGATTCTGGCTGATAAATGTAGTGCTTGCCATAGTAAAGCTGATAATCGGCAAAAACGCAAATCCTTCTATCTTTGCATGGGTTCCGTATGCCGCCATCGCCAATTTCCCAAAAGAATTAATCTGGGACTGCACAATAACATTTGCAAGCGCAATCACGGAATTTTGAACTCCTGAAGGCATACCATAGCGAATAATCTCCAAAAGCATCTCTTTGTGAAAACAGATTTTTCGCAGTTCAACCGTAAATATATTTCCTTTTCGGAGCAAATGTCTCATACACAATACAACGCTGGCTGTCTGTGAGATAACTGTCGCAACAGCCGCCGCCCAGACGCCCCATCGAAACACCGCAATAAACGCCATGTCCAGAATAATATTCAAAAGAGATGAGAAAATCAAATAATATAAAGGCCTCCTGCTGTCGCCGAGGGCATTCATAATACTGCGGCAGATATTGTACAGTACCAGTGCAAGTCCTCCGAGGAAATAATAGCGAAAATACTCTGTCGCTTCCGGCAAAACTTCAGGATCGGTCTGCATCCAGACCAGAATTGCAGGCGTAAAAACAACGCCGACTACAGTGAGCAGCAGCCCGCTCACAATACCAAAAGCCAGAATTGTATGTATCGCGCGGGAAACCCGGTTTTGATCCCCGGCGCCGAAATACCGTGAAATCACCACTCCCGCTCCCGTTGCCATCCCGGCAAAAAAACTGATAAGCAAAAAAATCAACGTTCCCGAAGACGTAACCGCCGCAAGTGCATTGGTTCCCAGAAATCTCCCAACGATAAAGGCATCTGCCGTATTATACAACTGCTGAAATACCTGACTCAGAAAAATAGGCAGGGCAAAGCTGAGTATCAGAGAATATGGATTCCCCACCGTCATATCCGTAGTGCGTGAAGCATGCCGCTGCCCTGTATGATTCTGCATACGATACATAGTTTAAAAACCACCTGCCCCATCTTATATAAGAGAAAAATGTTTTAAAGCATTGTAGATACCGTCATCATGCAGATGGTCCGTCACATAATCCGCATGTTCCTTTGCCGCGTCTGTTCCATTTCCCATGGCAATTCCCGTTCCTGCAAAATCCAGCATATCAATATCATTCGCGCTGTCGCCAAAGGCATACGTATCCTTTCTGTCTATGCCTGATTTTTTACATATCTCAGCGATGGCCGTGGCCTTCGAATATCCTTTCGGAACTACCTCCATAACAATATCCCCATGCACAAGAAACTCATAATCATCGCTGAGCTTTTCTATCACTTCCTGATATTTTGTACCTCCGATCAGCACGCTGAACTTGCTGACCTCCCAATTCTTCTGATTGCCGCGTACAGGCATCGTATGGTCTTTCATCACTTCCAGAAGATAACGCCCATATCCGTCCCTGCTGATAATTTCCGGATCCATATACAGCAGATAACGTCCTTCCATGACCATCGGCATATCATAATCATAAAACATCTGAACAGACTTTTCCAGCAGCTCAGCCTCTATCCTGTGATAAAGCAAATCTTCCCCCCGGTACTCCACATGCGTACCGCATCCGCACAGAATCCCGTCAAATCCCAGGGAGAGAAGCCTGGCATCTCTGATAAAAACACGGGTCCTGCCGCTGCATATAAATACCAGATGCCCGTTTTCATGAAGCATCCTTATTGCTGTCTTTGTACTTTCAGGAATTACATTTTGCCTGTCCCAAAGCGTTCCGTCTATATCAAAAAATACTGCCGCCATCTTTCCATCTCCTGTAATTTTATTTCGTTACCTGTAGATTATATCCCTGCCGCCTGACATTTGCAAACAAATGAAAGAAATATTTCACAATAAGGACATACAAAATGCTTATAAAATACACAATTGGGCAATATACTATAATTACTTTTATTCAAAGTATCATAAAGACAGGAGGTTATTAACTTGAATAAAGTAATTTCATTTTTATGTATTGCCGCTTTGATCATCTGTTCATTGACGGCATGTTCCGATACTGCTTCGCAGGGGACTGCCCAGTCGGGAACCGACTATTCCGGTCAGACGCTGACAGGAAAAATCGTTGCAGTTGACGGCACATTGGTCGCCATCCAGCTTGGAGAGTTATCTGGCGGCACAGACGGCGCAACTTCGGAAATGCCGGAAGGCGACACAGACGGCGCAGCCCCGGAAATGCCGGAAGGCGACGCAGACAGCGCGGCTCCGGAAATGCCGGAAGGCGACGCAGACAGCGCGGCTCCGGAAATGCCGGACGGCGACGCGGACAGCGCGGCCCCGGAAATGCCGGAAGGCGGCACAGACAGCGCGGCTCCGGAAATGCCGGAAGGCGGCACAGACAGCGCGGCTCCGGAAATGCCGGAAGGCGGCGCAGACGGCGCGGCCCCGGAAATGCCGGAAGGACAGCAGGATGGCGGAATGATGCAGACACCCGGCGGTCAAATGGAATCGTCCGATGCATTCACCGCAAACGGTGAAACGGCGATTCTAGATATCAGCGGAGCAACCATTCTGCTTGAATCAGCTTCTGACAGCGGGGACAGTTCTGAAGGTTCCATGGACGACATCACCGTCGGCGCAGTCACGAGCATCGAGGTGGACAGCAATAACGCAGTTTCCACGGTGACGGTTCTATCCGCCGGTGGCAACAGCGGAACCGACGGAAACAAGGGTAACAATGGATTCGGCGGTTCGGGAGAAGTGACGCAGGGCGCTTCTGCCAATACCATAGATACGGACGGCGAATACTCCGATACCGTCTATTCTTCCACCGGGGATGATGAAAATGCACTCCGCATTGACGGCGCGGCAGTTACCCTGACCGGGATTACTGTGGACAAATCAGCCGGCTCCAGTTCCAACACAGAGAACGGCGATTTCTATGGCATGAATGCAGCGCTTCTTGCAACAAACGGCGCCAATGTCACCATTGCAGACGCCACGATTACATCCTCTGCGCAGAACGGAAACGGCGTGTTCAGCTATGGCAGCGGGACTATCGTCAATATTTCAGACTCCGCAATTACAACAACCGCAGATAACTCCGGCGGTATCCAGACGACTGGCGGCGGAACGACCAATGCCTCCAATCTTACGGTGGAAACCTCCGGTTCTTCATCGGCGGCTATCCGCTCTGACCGGGGCGGCGGAACGGTCAGCGCTGACGGCGGTACCTATACCTCTAACGGATATAACTCGCCTGCCGTCTATTCTACAGCCGCCATCACGGTAAAAAACGCATTGCTTACCGCCAGCAATTCAGAAGCGCTTGTCATTGAAGGCGAAAACTCCATTACACTGGAAAATTGCGATGTATCCGGCAATATGAGCAGCGATAAGGGCACCAGTTCGGACGAAAACGTCCACAATGTCATGATTTATCAGTCCATGTCTGGCGATGCCAATGTGGGAACTTCTTCGTTTTCCATGACAGGAGGCAGCCTGCTCTCCAATAACGGCGATATGTTCTATATTACCAATACTGCCTGCTCAATTTACCTGTCCGATGTGGAAATCACAAACAGGGATGAATCTGCTTATCTTATGAATATCTGCGGAAACAGCGCATCCCATGGCTGGGGGACAGCCGGAAAGAATGGGGCGCAGGTCACATTCACAGCCGATGGGCAGATACTGGAAGGCGATATTGCTGTAGATACGATTTCCACACTGAATATGACGCTTTCCGGAAACAGCAGTTTTACCGGAACCGTTAATATCGTGGACAATGCGCAAAACGGCGCCGCCGCATCGGATAATGCCGTTGTGACAATTGAATCCGGCAGCACATGGACGCTTACCGGCGATTGCGCCATCACTTCCCTTACAAACGACGGAACAATCAATTTCAATGGTTTTACCATCACCCTTGCCGACGGTACGGTACTGAATTGAATATCCGCTCCGGATCATTTCCGGAGCGGATATCTGTGATTATAATTATAGCAAACGGCAAAAATATCTGCCGTTTGCTATAGTCGATGCGCACGATTTTTGCAAGGAAGATTCTGTGCAAATGCACAGCAAAAATCGGCGCTGGT
>CAZGMH010000068.1:0-10545 GCA_964526765.1 uncultured Eubacterium sp. | reverse complement strand
CTGGAAAAGAAATATGGAAAAGAAGAGGCAGCAAAGAGAATTTATGCTACTACTGACCGTGCGCGCGGAGCGCTGAAGAAAGTAGCCGATGAAGAAGGTTACGAGACCTTTGTTGTTCCGGATGATGTAGGAGGACGTTTCTCCGTTCTGACCGCAGTAGGACTTCTTCCGATCGCAGTCAGCGGAGCAGACATTGATAAGCTGATGGAAGGAGCCGCATCCGGAAGAGAGATGGCCCTGAATGAAGCTTTTGAGTCCAACGATGCTCTCAAATATGCAGCAATCCGCAACATTCTCCATAGAAAAGGAAAAGCAGTGGAGATTCTGGCTAACTATGAGCCGGCACTTCATTATGTATCTGAGTGGTGGAAACAGCTGTATGGCGAGAGCGAAGGAAAGGATCAGAAGGGTATCTTCCCGGCATCTGTGGATCTGACAACAGACCTGCATTCCATGGGACAGTTTATTCAGGACGGCTCAAGAATTATGTTTGAGACTGTTTTGAATGTGGAGGAGTCCAGAGAAGAAATTCTTTTGAAGGAAGAACCGGTAGATTTAGACGGACTGAACTATCTGGCTGGGAAAACCGTTGATTTTGTCAATAAAAATGCCATGAATGGTACGATTCTCGCCCATACAGACGGTAATGTGCCGAATCTGCTGATAAATATTCCGAAACAGGATGAATTTAATCTGGGACAGCTCTTTTATTTCTTTGAGTTCGCGTGCGGCGTAAGCGGATATATACTGGGCGTAAACCCATTCAATCAGCCGGGCGTTGAAAGCTATAAGAGAAATATGTTTGCCCTTCTTGGCAAACCCGGTTATGAAAAAGAGCGGGAAGCGCTGCTGGAGAGATTATAAATAAAATATCTGACTGACCATTTAAAGCTGTGCGGTTTTTGAAAAACAGAAGCCGCACGGTTTTTTTTACGCTAAGCGTTCAAAAGAAGCTGCCGCACCCAAAGCGGGCAATTTGTGCGGCGGCAGGTCGGCTTTCTGACCGGGAAAACGAACTTGCATTATTATGGAAGGAATGTTATCATTAGCAATAAGGCGTCGTTTTGACGCTTAAAAAGCGTTGAACAGTTGGTAAATATTTGAATATGATATCTGTAAAAGGAGACTTCTATGTGTGGAATAGTAGGATATGTGGGCAGTGAACAGGCTGCTCCGATTTTGTTGTCGGGCTTGTCGAATCTGGAATATCGGGGATATGATTCCGCAGGGATTGCTGTTCGTAATATAAATACGGATAGAATTGATGTTGTAAAAACGAAGGGACGTCTGGAAACACTGATTGAAAAGACGGATAACGGAAATGCCATGAATGCCACCTGCGGTATCGGACATACCCGCTGGGCGACGCACGGGGAACCGTCGGAGTTAAATGCGCATCCCCATTGCAACAAGGAGCATTCGGTTGTGCTGGTACACAATGGCATTATTGAAAATTATCAGGAATTAAAAGAGCGTCTGGTGCGCAAGGGGTATTCGTTTATTTCCCAGACAGATACGGAAGTGGCGATGAATCTGATTTCTTATTATTATGATAAGCTGGGCAACCCTCTGGAGGCGATCTCCAGAACTATGCTCCGGGTCAGAGGTTCCTATGCTTTCGGCATTATGTTTAAGGATTATCCTGAGACAGTCTTTGCGGCGCGAAAGGACAGTCCGCTGATTGTCGGGAAAAATGAAAATGGGGCTTTGATGGCCTCGGATGTTCCCGCGATTCTGGATAAGACCAGAAATGTCTATTATATTGGGAATATGGAAATTGTCTGCATGAAAAAGGATGAAATCCATTTTTATAACATTGACCGGGATGAAATCGAAAAGGAGATGGTGGAAATCCGTTGGGATGCAGAGGCGGCTGAAAAAGGCGGCTACGAGCATTTTATGCTGAAGGAAATCTATGAACAGCCAAAGGCGGTTGGAGATACCATTTCTGCTTATGTGAACGAAGAAGGAATTGATTTTGCGGAAACAGGACTGACAGACGAAGAAATTGCGAAGCTGGAGCGTTTGTACATCGTTGCCTGCGGTTCGGCGTACCATGTTGGAATTGTGGGAAAATACGTGATTGAAAATCTGACGGGAATACCGGTAGATGTAGATTTGGCTTCGGAGTTCCGCTACCGGAATCCGATATTGGTGAAAAATTCTCTGGTGATTGTGATTTCTCAGTCAGGAGAAACTGCGGACAGTCTTGCGGCGCTTCGTCTGGCGAAGGAAAAAGGGGTTCCGGTTATGGGAATTGTCAATGTGGTAGGCTCCAGTATTGCCAGAGAAAGCGATTACGTTTTCTATACGTATGCCGGACCGGAGATTTCTGTCGCCACAACGAAAGCGTACAGCGCACAGTTGATTAATGTGTATCTGATGGCGATAAAGACCGCTCTGGTAAAGGGTAAGATTGACGAGGTTCGTTGTCAGGAGCTTTTGACGGAGCTGGGTACGCTTCCGGATAAAATTGCGAAGGTTCTGGAGGATAAAGAGAGGATTCAGTGGTTTGCCAGTAAATATGCAAACGCGCATGACATTTTCTTTATCGGACGGGGCGTGGATTACGCCATCAGTCTGGAAGGCAGCCTGAAGATGAAGGAAATCAGCTATGTGCATTCAGAGGCTTATGCCGCCGGAGAGTTAAAGCACGGCACGATCAGTCTGATTGAGGACGGAACGCTGGTCATCGGCGTTATGACCCAGAAAGGGCTGTATGAGAAGACGGTCAGCAATATGGTAGAGGTAAAGAGCCGCGGCGCTTATCTGATGGGGCTTACGACTTACGGCAATTACAACGTTGAAGATTGTGTGGATTTCGCTGTCTATGTGCCGAAGACGGAAGAATACTTTACGACAAGCGTGGCAATCATCCCGCTGCAGTTGATGGGTTATTATGTCAGCGTGGCAAAAGGACTGGATGTGGATAAACCTCGTAATTTGGCAAAATCGGTTACAGTGGAGTAAAAAATATAAAAAGGACTGCGGTTTCTTTCAGAAACATGGCAAAACATAAGGTATGCGGCAGCTGTCCGGGGACAGAGTATCGCATACCTTTTTTGTCGCTGTCAGGCTTTTATTCGGTTAGCCTTCCTCTATAATCTGGATTTCCAGATAGTCAAAGTCAATTTGTTCTATAAAGCTGTCCTGATAGAAGCGCGCTTTCGCGTGGCGTTTAAATTCGTTTACTGTGGAGTCCAGCCATACGGGGACGCCTAAGTCCAGCTCATAGCAAATCGCTTCCAATCCTTTAAAAACCTTGTGTGTTCTGGTATCGCCCGAATCTTCTTCGTAGACGGTATCAGCAAGAAGATGGTTGTCCCTCCATATTTTACCCCATAGACGAAACATGGTATTTTTCCTCCTGTTACAGTTTGATTTTGGAAAGCGCATCTGCAAACGCATTGTTCATGGGTTCGTCCTTTTGTTTTTTCAGATAACGCTGAACGTCCTTTTTGGAGACGCCTGCGCCTTCCTTTTCCCGCCGCGCTTTGAAGGCTGACATTTTTTCCTTATGTCCGCAGCCGCAGACGAACATTTCCTCTTCGCCTTTTTTGATTAATTCCATTTTCTTGTGGCAGTTCGGGCAACGGGCGTTGGAAAGCCGGGCGACGGTTTCTCGGTAGCCGCATTCCCGGTCCTGACATACCAGCAGCCGGGCGTTTTTGCCGTTGACAGCCAGCATGGGTTTGCCGCAGTTCGGGCATTTCTTGTTAGTCAGATTTTCATGCCGGAAAGTCCCGTTTCCGGTTTTTATCTGAGTGATTAAATCCTGCGTATAGTGTTCAATATCCTGAATGAAACGATCCTTTTTTAAACCTCCTTTGGCAATGCGGCCAAGCTTCATCTCCCAGTCGGCGGTCAGCTCAGGTTTTTTTAAGTCGGCGGGAACAAGCTCCAGCAGTTGTTTTGCCTTAGAGGTAAGATGGATTTCCTGTCCCTTTTTTTCCATCAAAAAGGAATTGAACAGCTTTTCAATGATATCCGCTCTGGTGGCTACGGTGCCGAGTCCTCCGGTTTCTCCGAGGGTTTTGGCGGCTTTTGCGTCGCGGGATTCCATATATTTTACCGGGTTTTCCATCGCGGACAGCAAGGTCGCCTCGGTGAAATAAGCCGGGGGCTTCGTTTTCCCTGTAGTCATGTGCAGGCGGTCGATGGGATATCTGGCGTCCTGCTTCATAAGCGGCAGGGATTGATCCTTTAAGCTGTTTTCGGAGCTTTCCTCTTCTTCGTCCCCGCTGTTTTCGTAGACGGCTTTCCAGCCGGAGGAAATAATGATTTTTCCTTTTGCCACAAAGGTTTCCTTTTGCAGAGCGGCCTTCATCGTCGTCTGCTCGTACTCAGAAGGCGGATAGAAAACGCTGATAAAGCGGCGCACGACTAAATCATAAATTTTTCGTTCTTCGTTTGTCATATGCTCCAACTGCACGAACTGCTCGGTTGGGATGATGGCGTGGTGGTCGCTGACTTTTTTGTCGTCCACAAACGCCTTGCTGGTTTTAAGCGGTTTCACAGTCAGGGGAGCCGCCAGCTTTTTGTACGGTCCTACGCTGCAGGCTTTCAGGCGTTCCTTCAGAGTCGGAACAACGTCTGTGCCGATGTAGCGGGAATCGGTACGGGGATAGGTCAGAACCTTGTGATTTTCATAGAGACGCTGCATGATATTCAGCGTTTCCTTTGCGGAAAAGCCAAAACGTTGGTTGGCGTCCCGTTGCAGCTCGGTCAGGTCGTAAAGCCCCGGAGCGAAGGTTTTTTTGGCGTTTTTTTCAATTTTTTTGATTTCCAGAGACTGATTTTTGCCGGAAACAATGATTTTTTCAATGCGGTCTTTGGAAAAAGAACGAAAATCGCCGCTTTTTTCCTCCTGCCAAGTCCATGTGACGCCGCCTGCCAGACAGGTAACGCCGTAATATTCCTCCGGTTTAAAGCTTTTGATTTTTTGCTCGCGTTTGGCGATCATGGCAAGCGTCGGGGTCTGGACGCGCCCGCAGGAGAGTTGGGCGTTGTATTTGCAGGTCAGCGCGCGGGTGGCGTTGATTCCCACCAGCCAGTCGGCCTCCGCGCGCGCCCCGGCAGCCGCATATAAGTTATTGTAATTGCGGCCGTCCTGAAGGTGCGAAAAGCCCTCTTTGATTGCTTTGTCCGTGACCGAGGAAATCCATAGCCGTTTGATGGGCTTGCGGCATCCGGCTTTTTCCAGAATCCAGCGCGCCACCAGCTCGCCCTCGCGTCCGGCGTCTGTGGCGATGATGATTTCATTTACATCCTTACGGAATAGCTGTGCTTTTACGGCGCTGTATTGTTTGGCGGTCTGTTTTATGACCACCAGCTCCATTTTTTTCGGAAGAATGGGAAGATGCTCCATGTTCCATTCCTTATATTTTTTATCGTATCCTTCCGGGTCTGCCAGTGTAACCAGATGTCCCAGCGCCCATGTGACAATGCAGGAATTTCCCTCAAGGGCGCCGTTTGTTTTCCGGGAGCATTTTAAAACACGGGCAATGTCTCTGGCGACGGAAGGTTTTTCTGCGATTACCAATGATTTCATATCGTATCTCCTGTATGAACTGTAATTTGGATTCTATCTTATCATTAATTACAGGCAGTGTCAAAATCTATGCTTTTTATGGGAGGAATTTTGTGATAGAATACCGATAGATGTTCTGCCGGGAAACAGGGACGGCAAAAGACAGCCGGAAAATTGTTTTTTGCAGCGGCAGGAATCCGGTATGCGGCTTTTGCCGCTGCCATGTATCGAACAGCTTGAAGAAAAGAGGAGTAAGGTTATGAAAAAATGGGAAGATAAAATACGAAAAGTAGTTCCTTATACGCCGGGGGAGCAGCCGAACCAGCCGGATATGATTAAGTTAAATACGAACGAAAACCCCTACCCGCCCACGCCGCTGGTAAGCCAAAGGCTGGCGTTGACAGAGGTAGAGAAGCTGCGCCTTTATCCGGACCCCGCCGCCTCGGATTTGGTATGTGCAATCGCGAAGCGTTACGGCTTGAGCAAGGAGCAGGTTTTTGTCGGGGTGGGTTCCGATGATGTGCTTGCGATGTGCTTTATGACCTTTTTTAATTCCGATAAGCCGATTCTGTTTCCCGATATTACCTATTCGTTTTATGACGTCTGGGCGGAGCTTTTGAAAATCCCATATGAGCGCCCGGCTCTGGACGAGAGATTTCGCATCGTAAAAGAAGATTATTTCAAAGAAAACGGCGGAATCGTATTTCCGAATCCCAATGCGCCGACGGGCGTGGAAATGCCTCTTTCGGATATCGAGGAAATTGTAAAGCGCAATGAGGATGTGATTGTCATTGTGGACGAGGCATATGTGGATTTTGGCGCGCAGTCTGCGCTGGAACTGATTGATAGGTATGAGAATCTGATTGTGATACAGACCTTTTCTAAATCCCGCTCCATGGCGGGGCTGCGGATTGGATATGCGATGGGTAATCCGACGCTGATAAAATACCTGAATGATGTGAAATATTCCTTTAATTCCTATACGATGAACCGCCCGGCAATTGAGCTTGGCGTGGCGGCGATTGAGGATGAAGCGTATTTTCAGGAGACTTTGCAAAAGATTATCCGTACAAGGGAATGGACGAAAAAGGAGCTTAACAGACTGGGATTTTTCTTTGAAGATTCTAAATCGAATTTTATTTTTGCCGCGCACGAAAGTGTCCCGGCAAAGGAGCTTTTTACGGCGCTTCGCAGTCAGGGGATTTATGTCCGCTATTTTGATAAGGAGAGAATCAACAATTATCTGCGCATAACCATCGGCACACAGCGGGAGATGGAGATTTTCGTAGATTTTCTGGAGAAATATCTGGAAAGCAGGTAAGCGGGTGCGACGGATAAAAAATATGAATTATCCAATTATTTCTGATTTTTTGTATATACTAATGATACCACGGATTGCGGAGCAATCCTAAAACACCTCAAATCCGCTCATTTTTCTACGAAAAATGGCTACTTTTCGGTGTTTGGCGGTTATAAGGTCATGCTTTTTCATGCAAGCATGAAAATCATGACCTTTTGAACCCGGTATCATACTATAGCAATAACATTCTGTCGGAGGATAAGGCTCAAAGGAGGCAGGGATGAAAGCAGAAACCATACAAAAAATCAGTAAGGATATCTTAGTCGATATTGCCGGAGGGATTCTTATAGCGGCAGGCACCTATAATTTTGCTTCACATGCGGATTTTCCCATGGTGGGGGTCAATGGAATTGCGTTGATTCTCTACCATTTGTTTGGGCTGCCTATCGGCTTGATGGTGATTTTGATGAATATTCCGATTATTCTCGTCTGCGGAAGGATTTTGAGCAGAGACTTTTTCCTCCGTTCTCTGAAATCCATTCTGATTACTTCCTTCATCATGGATGCTGTCGCGCCGTATTTTCCTGTTTATCGCGGAGACGCGTTGCTGGCGGCTTTATGCACCGGCGCCTGTGTGGGAGTCGGCTTTGCTCTTATTTTCATGCGCGGTTCCTCCACCGGGGGAATGGATTTTGTCGTACATGCGATTAAGGCCAAAATGCCGCATCTGGCGTTGGGAAAGATTATATTTGCGCTGGATATTGCGGTGGTTGTGATTGGCACGGCGTTGATTTCAAAAAACATGGACGGCTTGATTTACGGGGCGATTGTAAGCTTCCTGATATCGTTGGTCGTAGATAAGATGATGTATGGGATGGATTCCGGCAAGGTTGCTGTGATTATCACGGAGATTCCGGAGATAATCGCCGCTAAAATTGATGAGATTGTAGGTCGCGGAGCGACATATCTGAAGGCGGAGGGGAGCTTCAGCAGAAAAGAACAGAGGGCGGTTATGTGCGCCTGCAGCAAAAAACAGATGTATTATATCCAAACGCTGGTAAAAGAGGCAGATCCCAAAGCTTTTATGGTGATTATGGAGTCCAACGAAGTGCTGGGAGAGGGGTTTAAGTAGCCAAAGCATCCGAACCGCCCTGCCCGATGGGCGTATTTTGTGCAATGACAGATTCTGTAGATAACAGGCATTTTTTCAGAAAAACCTTCATAGGTTGGTAACAACGCCTATGGGAGTTTTGGTATGAAGAAATTAAAGAAAAGATTGGGTTTGTTATGTGTATGGGCGGCGCTTGCGGTTCTGATTGTGGAGGCCGCCCGCCATGTGCCGGACGTGGTATCGGTCAGTACCAATGTGGATGGAAGAGAATTGCCGGTTTACTGTGTGGACACCGAGGAGCCGAAGGTCGCGCTTTCCTTTGACGCGGCGTGGGGAAACGAGGACACGCAGAATATTCTGGATATACTGGCAGCGCACGACGTAAAAGTGACTTTTTTTATGACAGGAGGATGGGTGGAGACTTACCCGGACGATGTGAAAGCTATTTATGAGGCGGGGCATGATTTGGGAAACCACAGCGAAACGCATCCCAATATGAGCGAACTGAGCGAAGCGGAAATAACAGAGGAATTGATGTCGGTACATAATAAGGTAAAGGAACTGACCGGGGTGGATATGCAATTATTCCGACCGCCCTACGGAGACTACGACGACGAAGTGGTAAAAACGGCTACGGCAAATGGTTATTACACGATTCAATGGTCTGTGGACAGTTTGGACTGGAAGGATTATGGCGTGGATTCCATCATCCAGACCGTATGCGAGCATAAGAATTTGGAAAACGGAGCGATTATTCTCTGCCATAACGGGGCAAAATATACGGCGGAGGCGCTGGATACCATGATTACGACGATTCAGTCAAAGGGCTATGAAATCGTGCCGATTTCCCAGCTGATTTATAAAGACAATTTCCATATGGACCATACGGGAAAACAGATATCGGATGAATGAAAATAAGAGATAAAAAACTGTGAAAATGCTGCAGGAGGCGTTGGGGTTTATGACCGCAGCGTCTTTTGTTTTGGGAGACTTGCATACGAAAAGGACAGTTCGTCTGGAGTCTTTAACGAGCTTTGATGATTACCTGATTGCTAAAAGTGCGTTCCTATGATATGCTGATTAAAGAATTGCATCAAAGGAAGGAGGGATAGCTTATGATGCCGGAATATGAAATCCTGCACACGCAGAGCCGGGAATATATTGTAAACGACCTCCTTGATGTAATGAAAGAAAGGGGCGTGGAAATATTATGAAAAGCCGAACCTGCAAATCTGTTTCCGCACAGAGAAAGCGTTGGACTTTTTTACCATTCCGAGGTCTATCAGATGGTTCGGGATGGTGTTTCTGATATGCACTGCATGAGCGATGCGTATTTGGCGGAAGAGCTGGAACAGGAATACTTTCATTAGCGTTAGAAAGGACAATACTACATTCATGAGAAGAACAGAATTAGATTTGTGCAGAATATGTGCCTGTATTATGGTAATTGTCATTCACACGGTTGCGGTGGAATGGTATTCGGACCCGTCTGCGTTTTCGTGGCGTATTTACAATCTGGCAGATACGATGGCAAGAAGCGCCGTGCCGTTGTTTTTTATGATTAGCGGCGCGCTGCTTTTGTCAAGAGAAAATCTGGATGTAAAACGGCTGGTGACAAAAAATATCCCGCATCTGGTGTTTTTATATTTTGCGTGGGGCGGACTCTATGCCGTATACGAACACGTTGTGTTAGGAAAATACAGCAGCGTTCATGAGCTGGTACCGGCGACGGTCAAAGGCTATTATCATCTTTGGTATCTGCCCGCGATGGTCATGATTTATTTTGCCCTTCCCATTGTATGGGGGGCGATTCACGGGAAAAAGATAAGCGCCGGATATATTCTGGCGTATCTGCTTGTCATTGTGACTGTGAAGGAAACTGTTTCCGTAATTCATGGGCTTCCGGACATCATAAAGGCGCTGGCAAACCTGATTGACTTTTCTAAGCTCGGTTTCATGGTATATGTGCTCTGGGGCTATTGGCTCTCGAAACGAAAATACGGCGTCCGCACGAGAATCCTCGCTCCGGTTTTGTTTATGCTTACGGCGGGAGTGACCGCATGGCTGAACCGGCAGTATTCGCTGGAATTGGGAGAAGCGAATACATGGCTGTATGGAACGCTTCTTTTGCCGACGTTTCTCATGGGAACTATGATTTTCTGCTTCTTTCTGAGCTTTCGGGACGTGGAATTTTCACATGCCGGAATAATAGAAAAATTATCTGCCTGTACGCTGGGAATTTATCTGATTCATCCGATGTTTTTAAAGCTTTTAAAAAAGCTGGGAATCACCGTTGCCATGTGTTCTCCTGTGATTTCCGTACCGCTGTTCGTGGCGGGGATTTTTTTGGCGTGTCTGTTTGTGGTCTGGCTGCTTCATAAAATTCCGGTGGTGCGAAAGCTGGTATAATGGTTCTAAATCAGAGAATTTCTTTCATTATTGTGATTATTTATAAAAATTGATTGCTTTCTTTGTACAATTAGTATATACTATTCACATATGTAGCATTTAGATACCGATTACGAAGGAGAAATCGAATTGGTATCTTTTTATTTAACCGAATCAAGGAAGTCCCCTGATTCAATTGCGCAGAGCAATAAGCAG
>CAZGMH010000067.1:2089-10600 GCA_964526765.1 uncultured Eubacterium sp. | reverse complement strand
CCGCTAAACGCAAAATGTATTTACGTTTTTATTGTTGCATTTTACGAATCCCTGTGGTATAAAATAATCAGGACTTTCCTATCCGGAACATTTACCTCCGTTCTAAAACGGATTTATGAAAAACACAAAAACAATTCAATGGCATCCGGCATTCTTCGCCGGGCTAAAGGTTGAGTTGGAGGCATATCAGGATATACTTGTATTTGAGAATGAATATGTTCTAAACAAAAATCCCCGCCGAATTGATGCTTTAATCATCAAAAAGCCGGGCAGTCCCACGATTGCTTCTCCAATTGCTGCTTCCTTTCTTCACTATAATCTGAACGACTATAAGAGCCCTGCCGAATCTATGAACATTACCAATTTTTACAAGGTTTTATCTTACGCTTACAGTCTCCCGGATTATTTTCATTCAGATGCCATTTTAACAGAGACAACCATCTCTCTGGTCTCGCACAGCTTCCCGGTCAAGCTTATACGCCATATCAGCCAGCAAATCCTGCATCAACAGGACAGCCCTCTGAAAAAAATAATACCGGGACTCTATCACCTAAATATGAAAGAGCGTTTTCCGTTTCCTGTACAGCTCATCATTCTGCCGGAACTTCCACCGGAAGAATACCTCTGGCTGCACTGCCTTGGAAAACGGTTAAATGCCAATTCACCATTATATGAATTAAGCAGGGCGTATGAGCCCCACAAGGATGAGGAACCATATCAGACGATTATGAACACGATCATTCGGGCAAATCTAATAAAAAAGGAGGACGTGAACTATATGTGCGAAGCTTTATACGAATTATTTGCCGACGAACTTGTAAAATGCAAAAATGAGGGCATCCGGATTGGCAGAAAAGATGGCGAAAAACATGGCATTCAGACTGGTGAGAAAAATTTCTCAAATCTGATTCTCAGGCTTATCTCGGACAACCGGCAGTCTGAGATTGAGCGTGCGGCAGCAGAGCCCGACTACCGGGCTGCCCTGATGAAACAATATCATCTGTCATAAAGAAATCCCCTGATTAAAATTTCTTTTGCAAAGTCATTTCAATCAGGGGATTTTTTCGGTTCATCCGTAAATTCTTACAAAAACCACAGCTCCTGTCTGGTCGTAGAAACAGAAATTGCACCGGCATCCAGCGCAGCCATGATATCCTCCTTATCGGATATGAGCCCTCCCGCTATTACCGGAACCGAAATATGCCTGCGCATCCTGCGGATTACTTTCGGCATCACTCCCGGCATCAGTTCCACACAATCCGGGCGTACCGTTTTCACATACTTTTCCACATTATCATAAGCCGCTGAATCAATCACAAAAAAGCGGTGTACCGTATATAGTCCCAATTCCTTAGCCCGCCTGATCTGAGGCTGCTTTGTGGAGATAATCCCATCCGCCAGGGTTTCACGCTGTATAAAATCCACACTAATCTCCCGGCTCGACAGGCCATTTATCAAATCCATATGTACCAGAACGGTTTTTCCCGCATCCTTTGCGGTCTTTACAATTTCTCCAATATCGCACACATCTCCGAACAGGATGAACAAAATACCGCACTCAGATTCACAGCACCTTTTTAACCCATCTTTATCACGGGCCGCCGCAATAACCGGACAGTCCTCCAGTAATTCTTTAAATTTCTCTTTCTGCATTTTCCACTCCTGATTTTATCCGGTATATACTTTCGGACCGTTTCCGTTCAGTATCTGTCCGACACCTTCATTTCTTCTCCAAAACAAACAGATATGTCCCGCTTTTCTCCTGTATACAAAATTCTTTTATCAGGCGGAAATCATCATACAGGCGAAGCTGCTTTTTTACAAGTCCCATTTCTTTGGAATAACAGATAATTCTGCCTTTATCGGTCAGCATTTCTGCTGACTTTTTAAAAAATTTCCGGTAAAGCTCATCAAGCTCCGGCTTCGTTAGATTTCCCACCGGCATGTCCGTAACTATTTCATCAAATTCGTAGTCATGTTCAAATTCAAAATAGTTTCGGTTAATATAATTTGTCTGCATTCCCGCAATCTTGCTGTTTGCCCGCGCTTTCTCAACTGCCTCTCCAAAGGTATCAATCCCGTAGGCATTGCGGGCCGGTACAAGATACCTCCGTTCCATCAGCAATGTTCCCACTCCGCAGAACGGGTCCATAATCTGTCCGTATTCCTTTAAATACGGTTTTGCCAGCGCAATGAGGCCTGCCGCGAGAAACGGACGCATACTTGCAGATACATAATATCTGCGATAGTCAAAACGATGATCGGCCAGCGTATACAGTTTCAAAAATGGTACAAAATCTCCCTCTCTGTTCTGAATCAAACGTATCTCAACCTCATAATGAGAGGCAGAGTTTATCAGTTTCCGGGAAAACATATTTTCAATGGCTGCCGCCGCCTTTTTTGAAAAACTGCCGCGCTCCTGCAGGGGCATTGTCCCGGAAATCCCAATGCGAAAATAAAACGGCGCTTCTTCCTTATGATTCTCCTCCAACAGCCGCATCAAATCTGACTCCTTCAACGCCGCCGCAAGGCTTTTCGGCTCCGCCGGAAGCTTTTTCGGACAATCCACCACAAATAACATTTCACTGAATGTCCGAATCTTCATGGCCTCCTGCATATCTGACACAATCGTGCGCACACCGGATTTCAGCAATTTTTTCTTTCCGGGAATTTCTTCCGCCAACACATCGCGAAAGGCGGGCAATGTGACAAATACCACCTCATTCGCGCGATTCCATCCGGTGAATGTGTGCTTTTTCATACCCTCCTTTTTCAAAATCAGATTTTGAAGCTCTCTGATTTCTTCCTGAATATGCTTTTTCTCATTTTCCGGCGCATCATAAGCCATCAGGGCATCCACCCGTTGATGAAAGTATTCGAGGTATTCTTCACAGTCAAGCTCTGCCATAGCAGACACATACTCTGCCCGGACAAAAAGCTGTTCTTCTTCCTCATAAGCATCCATAAGGACCTCCAACGCCTCCTGACAGCGCATCATTCCCAGAATAGAAGCGGCATTTTTCCGAACCTTTGCATCCTCGTCCACCAGGCATTTCATAATCTCATCCAGACAATTTCCGGTAAGCTGCACAAATATTTTTCTGTTTTTTTCTTCCTTCAGCTCTTTTTTCAGAGAAATCAAATTAGCCCTGCGCTCTCTGCCTGCGCATATATTTTCATATAATTCCCGTATCATATCTTCGTAATGCGCCCGGCGCATCCTCCACTTCCAAGCGGGTTTCTCATTTCGGTGAAACCCTTATTTCAATCATTTCTTCCGGTACTCTTTCAGATACGCATCCACATCATCCCGAAACTGCTCCCACGCATCCTCATGCTCCACATAGTAAATGGGACACAATTTGCCTGTGACATCATAGTGTCGGATAACGTCTTTGGCTTCTAATCCAAACTTCGCGCACAGCCACGCCGTCAGGTGAATGACTTCATCATAAGTTGCCTGATTGAAAGAACCATCCTCATTCTCATAGCAGCATTCTATGGAAATCGTATCGCTGTTGCGTTCATTGGACGCATACGCAATTTCTGCGGTGGGGATACACTGTATAATTTCGCCGTCCAATCCCACTATGAAGTGGGAGCTCGCATGGGTAATCCCCGAATCTTTCAAACCCTCAAAATAGTCCCGGTTTGCCTGTGCCGATGTGCCCGGATTCGCAGTATAATGAATCACGATACCATTTACCTGCTCCAGCGCTGTCCCCGGTCTTGAATAACTGTTTACCGTCAGTAATTGGACGTCATAATCCGGCGTATCTGTCTCTATATTTGACAACACACGCTCATTTACGACATCATCTCTATGATTTGTGGCAACGGCAATAATTCCCAGCAGCAGAGCAAGGGCAGCAATAGATAATAACAGCCGGTAACGGACATACCATTTCTGCCTCCGTCTTCTTCTTTTTCTTCTGTATCCTGACATATGCAATACCTCCATGCCGATTGCACTCTGTTTTATAGTATAGCACAGATTGATTTCCGGTCAAAGAATAATACGGTAAATAAATTAATACTAAATGACGGCAAATATATTGACGCCGAATATATTAATAGTAAATATATTGACGCTGAATATATTAATAGTAAATGTCGGTAAATATATTGACGCTGAATAAGTTAATGCCGGTGCACAAAATATTCCCGTGCCAGTTCCAGCACTTTGTTTAACTGTTCACTTGTATGCGCCATAGATAAAAACATCGCTTCAAACTGTGCCGGAGCCAGATACACGCCATGATTCAGCATGTAATTGCAGTAATCCGCATAGGCTTTCGTATCCGATGTTTTTGCGCTCTCATAATCCACAACCGGCTCCTCCGTAAAAAACAGGCTTCCCAGAGAACCAATGTGATTAACCTGATAGCCGAATCCAGCCTCATTTACAATCTTCCAAAGCTCACTGTAAAATGCATCTCCGGTTTGATTTAGCTGCCCATATTTCTGCGGATGTTCTTTCAAATAGCTCAACTGTGCGATTCCCGCAGCCATCGCCACCGGATTTCCGCTCAAAGTCCCCGCCTGATAAACTGCACCCACAGGAGAAACCACTTCCATAATTTCCCGCCGTCCGCCATAAGCCCCCACAGGCATTCCCGCGCCGATAATTTTCCCAAAGGTTGTCAAATCCGGCCGCACGCCGAAATATCCCTGTGCGCCATCCGCTGCCAGACGAAATCCTGTAATTACTTCATCAAAAATCAACAGGGCGCCATAGCTGTCACAGAGGCCGCGAAGTCCCTGCAGGAATCCTCTCTGCGGAAGAACCGTACCCATATTCGCACCTACCGGCTCCACAATCACTGCCGCAATCTGCTCCCCGCAATTTTCAAAATGAGCTTTAACACTCGCAAGATTATTGTACCCGGCTGTCAGCGTATCTTTGGTACACCCCGCCGGAACGCCCAGAGAATCGGGTACTCCCGCTGTCATCACACCGGAACCTGCCTTAACTAAAAGGGCGTCGGAATGTCCGTGATAACATCCGTTGAATTTTACAATTTTATCCCTGCGGGTAAATCCTCTTGCCACACGGATTGCACTCATCACTGCCTCTGTTCCGGAATTCACCATACGCACCATCTCCACAGAGGGAACCATACTGCAGATCAGCTTCGCCATCTCCACTTCGATTTTTGTGGCAGCCCCATAGCTCAATCCTCTCCCGGCATATTCAATCACCGCCTCCAGAACCGCAGGATGGTTATGTCCCAGTATCATTGGCCCCCAGGAACCGATAAAATCAATATACTCCCTGTCATCTTCATCCCAAATCAGGCTCTTATCCGCCTTCTTAATAAAACGCGGCGTAGAGCCGATAGAACCGAACGCCCGGACGGGTGAATTTACGCCGCCGGGTATAAATTCTACCGCCTCCCTGAAAAGTTCTTCCGATTTTGTCATCAGCCAATTCTCCCTTCCTCCATACATTTTGCCAGTTCCCTGGCAAAATAAGTAATATAGATGTCTGTTCCCGCGCGATAAGCGCTGACCGCCATCTCGCACATAATCGAAGTTTCATCGATAAAACCGGCTGCCGCAGTTGTCTTTACCATAGAATATTCGCCGCTGACACTGTAGGACGCCACCGGAAGGTCTGTCATATCCTTTACTTCACGGATCAAATCCCCATACGCCATTGCCGGCTTTACCATGACAATGTCCGCGCCTTCCTCAATATCCGCCATCACTTCTTTCAGCGCCTCCCGGCGGTTATGATAATCCATCTGGTAGGTTTTCCGGTCTCCAAATGCCGGGGCTGACTCTGCCGCATCCCGAAACGGTCCGTAAAAAGCTGAGGCAAATTTTGCAGAATACGCCATAATTGGGGTATTGATATATCCGTTGGCATCCAGACATGACCGGATTGCACCAACCCTGCCGTCCATCATATCGGAAGGAGCTACCATGTCCGCCCCCGCCTGAACCTGGGAAAGAGCTGTTTTTGCCAGCAGCTCCAGCGTCTTATCATTATCCACGTCATGCCCGCACAGCACTCCGCAGTGTCCATGAGAAGTGTATTCACACATGCAGACATCCCCGATCATGTAAAGATCCGGGCAGATTTCCTTTGCCTTTCGGAATCCTTTCTGCACAATGCCGTCCTCCGCGTAAGCCTGGCTTCCTACTTCATCCTTGTGATCCGGAATGCCAAAAAGCATCACGCCTCCTATTCCCGCATCTGCCAATTCCTCCAGCTTTTCACCCATACGGTCTATGCTGTAGCGGTACTGCCCCATCATGGACGGAATTTCTTCCTTCCGGTTCGAGCCTTCCACGACAAACATTGGATAAATCAGGGAGGACTTATCCATTCTCGTTTCCCGCACCATTTTTCTCAAATTTGCACTTGTCCGCAGTCTTCTCGGACGATAAATCATATCCATCTTTTTCCTCCTGCATGATGTATTTTAACTGCCAGCTCCACCAGTGCGTCGGGCGTCGCCTCTCTCGCCACAAAAGTACGCATCCCATATTCATCTGCCGCAGCCTTTGTCTGTTTTCCGATACATGCCGCCGTCACTTTTCTGTAATCAAGCCCCTGCGCAGCCTGCACAAATCCCCGGACTGTGGACGCACTGGTAAAAATTGCCATATTTGCGTTCCCGCTCTCAAACTCTGTCCTTTCATCAACAAACTCCGATTTTTCATATACCGTGTCATAGATCGGCAAATCTGTAATCCCGGCTTTTTTTCGTTTTTCGATTTCCTCAGTCAGTTCTTTACTTCCGATACGTGCCCTTGGAATCAATATCCGGTCTGTATCCTGACAATCCTCCCCTATCATGGCGCCCAGATGCGCCGCGTCATAAATCTCCGGCATCAGATCCGCAAAAATTCCATATTTTTTCAATTCCTTTTCCGTACCCTGTCCGATCACCGCAATTTTTCCACCGGAAAACCGTCGGATGTCTTTTTTCTGTGCGGCAAGCGCTTCCATAAAATACTGAACTCCTGCCGGGGAAGTAAATACCAGATAATCATAGGAGGACAGGCTTTCAATTGCTTTCTCCAGCGCCGGATTCGGCCTGATTGGAATCGTTCGGATTGCCGGAATCTCCAATACCTGCGCGCCCAGCTCCCGGAGCTTTCCTGAAATTGCGGAAATTCTGTCCTTCGGTCTGGTCACAACGATTTTTGCCCCAAACAGGGGCATTTTTTCATACCAGGAAAAATCCTCTCCATAGGAGCAGACCTGTCCTACCACGATAATTGCCGGGGTTTCTATCCCCAGGCGGTTTACCTGTTCCTCCAATGTCGATACTGTAGCGACAATTTTCTTTTGGTTCGCAGTAGTTCCCTGCTGCAAAATTGCCGCCGGCATATCGGAAGCCATTCCCGCCGCAAGAAGTCCGCCGCAGATATCCGGCAGCGCTGCCACCCCCATCAAAAAGACAAGTGTTCCGTTTGTATTTACCAGAGCTTCAAAATTTATATCCAGAGGCACATTTTTTTTCTTATGCCCGGTGATAATATGGAGAGATGACGTACAGTTCCGGTGCGTAACCGGTATCCCGTTATATGCCGGCACGGAAATCGCCGAGGTCACTCCCGGCACCACCTCAAAAGGAACCTGATATTTTGCCAGAAGTTCCAATTCCTCGCCGCCTCTGCCAAACAAAAAGGGATCGCCGCCCTTTAGCCGGACAACACGTTTTCCCTCCAGGGCTTTTTCTAATAAGAGCTGATTAATCTCATCCTGGGGCATCGTATGATTTCCCGCGCGCTTTCCCACGTCTATCCGCTCTGCCCGCTCCGGTATCATCATCATGATACTCTGTCCGATCAGACGATCATAGACAACCACGTCTGCCCGCTCAATCACTTCTTTTGCCTTTATCGTTAAAAGTCCCACATCCGAGGGTCCTGCCCCCACCAGCCAGACTTTGCCTTTCATCATAACATACTGCCTCCTTTGCCCCTGCACTCCTGCCGCAACTTACGGGCAAGCATCACTCCCAGTTCATCCGGCCTTTCTATATCTCCGCTGCAGCTCCCGATCCGGTGTTCTCCCGTATCCTCACGATAATATAATCCCGTCAATAAAAGTTTTCCCTCGGAAATTTTCGCATAAGCGGCTGTAGGAGAACTGCATCCGCCGTTCAGCTCCCTCACAAACGCCCGCTCACAGACAGAGGTGATGCGGGCGGTTTCATCAAAAAATCCATCCAGAAAATGATAATCCACCCCCGCTTTTCCCTGAATGGCAAGAACCCCCTGGCCTGCCGCCGGAATCATCTCATCCGTGGAAAAATAACGGCTGATCCGGTCCGTCAATCCAAGTCTTTTCAATCCCGCAGCGGCCAGTACGGTGGCAGAATATCCGCCGCTGTCCAACTTTGCAAGACGGGTCTGCACATTGCCGCGGATTGGTTTGAAAGACGCCTGCGGGTATAACTTCTCCAACTGAAGAATCCTCCGGCTGCCGGAGCATCCGATCGGTTTGGAAAAATCAATTTCCTTTTGTCCGACCGGAAGCACAAGCACATC
>CAZGMH010000067.1:0-1989 GCA_964526765.1 uncultured Eubacterium sp. | reverse complement strand
TGATATATGAAATTACAATTTGGCTTTGAATGACGGCAAGACGGCTTTCCCTGCTGCCGATTCGGAAATATTTCATACGACACCTCCATAAATCCCGCTCCCGTACAAAACTCTGCTATACGCTGTTTCGACGTAACAGCCCGCACATCTTTGCACTGATATCCCTTACTTTTCTGATATGCTGTTTCGATGCAGCAGCCCGCACATCTTTGCACTGATATCCCTTACTTTTCTGATATGCTGTTTCGATGCAGCAGCCCGCGTATCTTTGCGCTGATATCCCTTACTTTTCTGTGGTCATCACCGCCGGAATTAACGCCGATAACAATGTTGTCATATTCTATGATGGCGGGAAACTGAAAATCACATAAAACCCGGTCTGACGCAATATTAACCGGTATTTTCTTTTCCCGGCATTCGGTATAAACGCTCCTGTCTGTCTTTCGGCTGTCTGTAGCGGAAAGTACAAAATCACAGTTTCCGATTTCACCGGGTATAAAGCTTCTGCATATCAGGGACAGCTTTTCCTCCCCGTATTGCTTTTGCAGTTTGTAAAATTCCGTATGGATGTCAGGAGCAATCACAGTGACAACCGCTCCAAATTCCAACAATCCTTTTGCCCTGCGCAGGGCGATATTGCCCGCTCCCACGAAAAGTATCCGCTTTTGTTCCATGCTGATAAACAGCGGAAAATATTTCTTATTCATGCTGTGAATACACCTCCGGATAGGCATTTGCAAAAGCTTCCAGACATTCCCGTAGCATGTCGGTGCTGACGCTGTCCCGGAGTTCAAATAAAAGCTTGTTAAATACCTTTGCGGACACCGCTTCCATCGATGTCTCAAGCTCGGCGCGCTCCTTTGGCGAGAGCTCTGTCTGACGGAATGCTTTTCCCATCCGCCAGGTAACATCCTTTGCCGCCGCATGGCTGATATTTTGAATCAGCGGAATAAAATTTCTGCATTCATACCAGGAAATAAATTCTTCCAGACTTTCAGAAATAAGCTCTGCGGCATCCTTTAGCTGCTCCTTTAACTCCACCGATTCCCTGTCAATTTGAAATGCATCAATATCATAAACCTGCACATTGGGAATTTCCGCAATCGAGGGGTCAATATCCCTGGGAACCGCCAAATCCAGAAATATTTTTTGTCCTGAAATATTTATTTTCTCAATTTCTTCCTTTGTCAATGTCAGATTCGGGCTTGCCGTTGCCGACACAATAAGAAAACATTCCGGTATAAAATCATAACGTTCCCCGTAATGGATTCGGCTGCAGCCGTCCGGTATCAGCACTGTTCCGCTGCGGTACTGGCGGACGGTGACCGTCACTTCCGCTCCCGCTTCCTTCAAGGCTAACGCCGTCAGTCTGCCCATCTCTCCATTGCCGATGACCAGACACTTTCTGCCGGCAAAATCAGCTCCCCTTTTTTCCAACTGCACCAATGCCTCATGGATGGCAGAGGAATTTCCTCTGGAAAAATGAATTGCTGTCTTTACTTTCTTTCCCGTTGTAACTGCCATCCGAAAAAGCGCTTCCAGAACTTTATCCGTCGTATCACACTCCCTCGCATAGCTCAGCGCTTCCTTCACCTGCATCAAAATCTGATCTTCACCGACGATGCGTGACTCTATCCCGGAAGCAAGGCAGAATAAATGCTGCGCCGCATCCGTTCCCCGGCGGGCAGTAAAATACTCCCGGAAATATCCCTCCGGCATCTGTTTCATACGGCAGACCTCTCCGTATAAATCAACCTCTGCCGTCTCCTCCGTACTGATATAAATTTCCATCCGGTTACAGGTAGAAAGCATAACGCAGCCTTTGACGCCGGGCAGACCGCAGAGCTCCTGCATGGCGTCTTTCTGCTTCGTTTTTGTAAAGGAAAATATTTCCCGGTATTCCACAGCCGCCCGGCTGTGATCGATTCCTATCATCTGTATATTCATAAAAATTCCTCACAATTCATTTAGAAGGATTCCAATGTCAAA
>CAZGMH010000066.1:0-10611 GCA_964526765.1 uncultured Eubacterium sp. | reverse complement strand
ACAAACTTGTCGCTCACCACCTATAGAGGTGGGAGTCATCTCACATCTGATATATTTTCCATATCCCGGCTCACAGTCCACAACGCCCTCATTCATAACGATGCGGCCGCGCACGATGGTCTGTGTCACCATGCCGTGCATCTTTCTCCCGATATATGGGATTGTCTGCGTTTTTGTGTATACTTTGTCATTCTTCGTGATTTCCCACTCCCGGTTCAAATCCACAATTGTGAAATCCGCATCCGTTCCCACAAGGTTGGAACCCTTGCGCGGATAAAGTCCGAAAGCTTTTGCACAGTTTTCCGAAGTAACTTCCACCAGCTTCTGCATGGAGAAGCAGCCTTCATTCATCCGGCTTACCAGCAGATGTCCATAATAATCCAGCATGGCAAATCCGGCGCTTGTATGAAGGGCGTCCTCCGGGTTATATTCCTCCGGCTTGCAGGGCGCATGGTCAGAACCAATCATATCGATTGTGCCGTCCCGCACCGCCTCCCAGATTTTCTCTTTATCAGGAGCCGCATCATGGTTAATATAGATAAATTTCTGATTCGCAATGTCCCAGATTTCATCTGAAGCATCCATCGCCGGCATATATTCAAAGGAAGAAACAATCGTCATCTCTCCACGTGCTTTCAGCATCCGAACCAAATCAATGTATCCCGGCATCCAGCAGTGCATCGCATACCATTTCAATCCCGCCTTTTTTGCATAATAGGAAAGCTGATAAGCGGCTCCGGTCATTTCCTCGTCGCTGTACCACAGATGGCGGACGTTGCGCAGCGTCACCGGCTTGCCCTGGGCTTTTATCTTTTCCACAGCCGCGTCGAAGAAATATTTGTCAAAGGGATGGACGCTGCAGTATTTTCCGGCAGCGGCACAGTCTTTGAAAGCTTCGTAGATACGGTGGGTATCCAGCGTACCCGCCGTCGTATTGTAAGGATAGGTCGCTACTTTTTCAAAAATCTTAAACCACAACGTTCCCGCTTTTGCGATGTCAGCTACTTCCTCTGAACCTCCCAGAGGGCTTCCAATCGGATTAAAATCAACGACCGCTTTCTTCTTTCCCTCCTCAACCTGCAAAAGGTAGGCGTCCAGCGTGGACGGCACCGGCTTTGTGTTGGGCTGGGGCATGACCATCGTAATTCCCGAATGGGCTGCCGCGCAGGTGCCGGTGTAGTAATCCTCTTTCTGGGTAAGGCCCGGATCACGCAGGTGGCAATGAGGGTCAATAAATCCCGGAAGAACATATTTTCCCGCTGCATCCAGCACAGACGCAGCCTCTACTTCCACGGAAGGGTCCACCAGGGCTGCAATCTTTTCGCCTTTTACGCAGACGGTCAGATCGTAAAAGTTTTTGTCCTGATATACCTTGCCATTTTTTATCGCCAAATCATACATTTGCGTCTATTCCCCTTTCTGTATGTAATCAGTATGCCTTGCGAAGTGTTACGTGCTTTGCACTTTTGTCTCCGGCATTTAGTATATTTTCGAATAATCCTGGAGTCCGAGAATTTCCCGCGTCTCATCCGGTGTGGCAATTTCCCTTCCCAGAGCCTCAATAATTGTCTTTGTCCTTGCCACGAACTCCATATTGTTTTTTGCTTTCACGCCGCTCTTTAAATACACATTATCCTCAAGTCCGACCCGGACATTTGCGTCCAGCGCCAGAGATGCGAGCAGGATGGGCAGATGCGCGCGGCCCACGCCAAAAGCGCTCCATGTGCTGCCCGGCGGAAGCAGATTTTTCATATAAACCAGATTATCCACGGTAGCTTTCATGCCGTTGTTCATTCCCAGCACAATCTGAAAATGCGGCGGGGCGTCCACATAGCCCTCCTCCATGAGTTTGATTGCCGTGTACACCATTCCCGTGTCCATAACCTCAATCTCCGGCTTAATATTCAGCTCTTTCGTCCGCGTCCCAAGGTCCCGGAGAAATTTCAGACTGTTGTGAAAGACAAAATCACCTTCCACATTCATGGAACCCGCGTCCATCGTTGCCATCTCCGGCATCAGCTCCACCGGACGGATGCGATCCTCATTGGATACGCCGAATCCCCCGGCAGTCGTCATATTAATGACAATATTGCATTTTCTGCGGATGCGTTCTACCGCTTCACGGAATTTCTCATATTCCATCGTCGCATTGCCCGCATCATCCCGCACATGCAAATGGACAACACTGGCTCCAAGCTTCCAGCATTCATATGTTTCGTCTGCAATCTCCTCCGGCGTCAAAGGAAGTCCCGGACAATGGTTCCGGGTCGTCGAAGAACCGGTTGTGGCGACTTGCAAAATTACTTTATTTTTTAACTTTGACATAACTTACTCCTTCATAAGGCAGATTTGTTCCGGAATGTGAAGAACGGCTGCCGTCCGCTCCTGCACATACTCTGCGGTCACATCCGGCGCCAGGGCCCGGAGAACGAATCCTTCCTCCGTGACGTCAATAATTGCAAGCTCCGTGACCACCGTATCGATTTCACCTCTGCATGTCAGCGGCAGTGTACAGCGTTTTACCAGTTTCGGATTTCCGTTTTTGGTACAATGCTCCATCGCCGCAATAACCCGCTTCGCACCGACGCACAAATCCATAGCGCCTCCCATGCCTTTCAGCGCTTTGCCCGGAACCTCCCAATTTGCCATATCTCCGTTTTCAGCCACCTCCATAGCTCCCAAAACGGTTACGTCCAGATGTCCGCCGCGAATCATCGTAAAAGACATGGCGCTGTCAAAGCAGACCCCGTCGTAAAGCAGGGTGGACGGCCGGGTATCCGGTGCAATCAGTGTATAATCTTCCTCCCCCGGCGCGGCTAACGGTCCGCCGCCGATGGTTCCGCACTCTGTCTGAATCATAATTCCGGAGTCTGCTCCGAGATAATTGGCTGCGTGAGACGGAATCCCTGCTCCGAGATTGACTAAATCCCCCTCTTTAAGCAGTGTCACGACATTTCGGGCAATAAATTCCCTGATTTCCTGTTTATCTCTCAAAAAATTGCCCTCCTTTCGGGATGGGAACGATCATGTCCACAAAAATACCCGGAACCATGACCTCGTTGTCCGCCATCCCGCCAACTTCCACGATACCTTCCTCCGGCACCTCCACAATGACAACGTCCGCTGCCGGCGGAATCACCGTGTTATAGTTGCGGCTCGTATGACGGAACATCAGATTTCCCATTTTATCCGCTTTCTCCGCCCGCAGGATTGCCAATTCCGCCCGAATCGGCATTTCCAGCAAATACTCCCGTCCGTTGATGGTAAGAATCTGCTTTCCCTCCGCCACGGAAGTTCCGATGCCGGTAGGGGTGAGAACGCCGCCCAGCCCCGCGCCGCCGGCACGAATACGCTCCACAAAGGTTCCCTGGGGCACAGCCTCAACCTTCATGGTGCCATTCATTTTCTGACGCCCCACTTCGGGATTATTTGCCGCATGGGTGAGGGTCAGGCTGCGGATGCGGTGTTCCCGCAAAAGCCCTGCAAATCCCAATTGAAAAGGCTTATCCGCCGGAGCGACGCCGGACGTAATGATGTCCAGTTCCGAGCAGGAGGATTCATATAGCCATTCATAAAGCATCGTGGGATACCCCGCAGAACCAAAACCTCCTGCCAGCATCCTCATCCCACTGTGAAACTGCGCAAGAACCTGTTCACGGGCTGCTATTTTATTGTGGGAAAGTTTACTCATACGTCACCTCCGGCGCAGGGAGCAAAAACATCCTTTACCACGCCTTTGAATGCTTTTGCGATCATACCGCTGTCACTGGAATAGGCAATGTAAGTGCATCCGAGCTCCATGTACTCCCGCACGGCTTCCGGACTTCCGCACAGCATTCCCATTGCCTTGCCTCCGGCAAGTCCCCGCCGGATGATATCCCGAATCCGCTCTTTGACCTCCGGGTCGTTCAGTTTTCCCGGTTTTCCCATAGACATACTTAAATCGCCGGGTCCCACAAACAATACGTCGATTTGCGGAATCTTACACAACTCCTCCACGGCATCTGCCATCTCTACGGATTCCACCTGCACTACACAGAGGGATTCTTCCCTTTTTGTCTCAATAAAGCTTTTCTCCCCGGTCCAACAGCCATACTGTCCGGCACGGAGCGCCGGATTCGGACTGCGGGTTCCGGCAGGCGGAAATGCACACTCTCTGGCGCATTCCGCGGCATTCTCCACAGATGTGATACTCGGAATCTGAATGCCGGCAGCTCCGCTTTCCAACCCGTGATGTACCTGCCACGGTTGGGGGCAGGCAATCCTGGGGATTGACGCGAGACCGGATAACTGGCAGGCGCGAATCATATTTTCCAGTTCGTTATAGCTGTAATTGGAATGCTCACAATCCAGGATTGCAAAATCAAATCCTGCCCAGCCCAGCATTTCCGCAATATTCGGACAATTGCTTTTCACAAAGGTGCCAAAAACAGGCTGCCCCGCATTTATTTTCGCTTTTATAGATACGCTCAATGTTTCCAACCTCCGGTACTATTACTATTCTGCGGAACCGGCTTCTTCCTCTAACGGCTCCCAGTTTGCATGATGACGGTCTCTCACCCTCGGGGTTTCCTTGCGGTCTGTCCGCTTCGGATGGAAGATATCAAAATCGATGCAGTACATATTGCTCTTTGCCTCAAGATAGTGTTCTGCTCCGGGCGGTACCACACAGAAGCATCCCGCATCCATCTCATAAGGAACTCCGTCCACCCAGAATACGCACTCCCCTTCCGGGATAAACACGATCTGTTCATAATCGTGTCTGTGGGGTCCCACATCATGAGGCTGGCGAATCTGGCAATACTGAATCGTGCAGTTCGGGGATGACTGGATAATCTGCATCCTGCCATTCTGTTTTCCTTCCAGATAATCATGTTCTTTCAAATCGTACAAAACCGGTTTCTGCGGCACATAATTTTTCTCATCCATTATAAAATCCTCCTGTTTATTCATTCATTAAATATGCCGGAATCGTCTTTGTCATGCGCTCCAGCACATCAACTCCATAGCCAAGCTCCTCATGAATCAGATTCAGGAACTTATACATTCCCTCCACCGGTTCCGGGGAAATCGACTGTCCAAAATCAGAGCTGATAAACATCTGCTCCATAGGTACGCCAGCTTCTAAATACTGGTCAAACAGACGAATGGGGTTAAACTTATTGTCATCATTAAAGACTACCGCACCAAACTCGCAGGCCGTCATCTCAATCCACGCGCCCTGCTTTGCCCAGCGCGCAATCACATCATGGGGAGCCATAATTGTAAAGCTCGGATGGTTGACAATTATCTTTTTCACACCAAGCTCCATGGCTGTCGGTATCAGCACGTCAATTTCCTGCCAGGAAATATGACCCGTAGAAAGAGTAATGTCCCCTTTCTCTGCAATGTACTTGAGTATCTCTATACACTCCGGGATAATTTTATTGTTACCGTCCAGCAGATAAATCGGCTTTTCCAGGTCTGTGGTCGTCATATTCCCGGAACCCAAGAATTTACGCCCTTTGTGATCCTCGATGTGAAGCAGTGAAGATACCGTCGGCATATAAACCATGCGGGTTCCCATATTATAGGCAACGTCCAGCGCCAGGATATTCAATCCTCCCACACAGTTATTGAGTACAATAGAACTGTAGCATCTACAGCTTCCGTCGCCCATATTGTTTTCCACAAGCAGGCAGCCGTGAGCAGAAGCTGCATAGTGATCCTTCACCAAATATCCTTTGTATCCCGCCGCCATAGCATTTTTCATCATTTCCCCGGCGTCCAGCAGCCTCTTTGCCACAGACGGACCGGTATGAATATGTAAATCATACACTCCATTTAAAATTGAACGGTCTAACATATTAATCCTTCCTTTCCGGGCGAAGAATCGTGCCGCCAAAGTCATCCAGGGTCTCCATTCTCTGACGGATCAATTCTCTGTTTTCCGCAGCTTTTTTATGTCCCATGCCAATGTCTTTCCGGTGTTCGGTCTCGCCATATACCGTAAACCGGTTTTTCTCCATCGAATCTTCATCCCATATAATCTGAACCTTTCCCTCTATGGCCGCCAGTTTCCCTTTGGTGTCGCAGTACGGACAGGAAATCCCGTCGCTGCCGTGGAACTCCAGCAGGTTACAGTGGCATACCGGGCAGATACCCCGGTCTCCCTCGAAACCGAAAGGCTGTCCCGCCTCGCGTTTTAACAGAGCCTCCCCAACGCGCCGGCCCAACAGGCGCGCCCGCTCCATCACCGTATCATCCGCCAGGACCATCCCCGGCGCCGGATTATGCCCGACAATGAGACGGTCCACTACTACTGCGCTCTTGCTGAGATTGCATAGTGTCAGATCAATAATCGGTTCTGTCAGGTTAATCCAGTCGGAACCGCCCAGTGAAATTACTGCCCCGACTTTTGGGTTGGCACGGCAGGCCAACTGAAACGGTTTGCCAATTCCCAGAGCGCGGTTGACCAGATTGACCATTGTCCCGGTGGGAATCAGGTCATAGACCGGGGAGGTAACGATAAAGCCATCCGCCTCGCCGATTCTTTCTGTAAGCCATCCCATATCGTCATCCCGGATTACACATTTCCCGTCTCCTCCGGTGGTAAGTCCGCGCATACAGGTCTCACATCCCACACAATTCTTCAGATTCAGGTCATGGATGCGGACCATCTCAATCTCTGCGCCGCACACTTCCTTTGCGGAAATAAGAGCTGCGCGCAGCAGCATTTCATTGTTGCCCCGGGCGCGTCCGCCGCTGATTGCAAATATTTTCATTTTGGCCTCTCCTTTACTAACTCAGATAACCGAATATTTTCGGCAGGAACAATACCACATTTGGCAGATAAGCCAGAATAAATGTAACCAGGAAAGATGCAACAATGAACGGAATAATCCTCTGGCACAACGGTTTAAACCCGACTCCCGAGACATTTGTCGTAATAAACAGCACCTGTCCTACCGGCGGAGTAATCATACCAATCGTAATCATCAGAGAGAAGATAATTCCAAAATGAACTACGTCCATTCCAATTGTCTGAATGAGCGGGAACATAACCGGAATAAAGATAAGCGTTGCAGACGCCATATCCAGAACGCATCCCACTACAACCAAAATTAACAGTACCAGTAAAATAATAATATACTTGTTGCTTGTAACGGCTGTAATTGCCGAGATGATCAGGTCTGCAATCCCGTCTTTTGCCATTGTCCATGCCAGCAGGTTACCGAAAGCAATGATCATAAAAATTGCCCCGGTGGAAATTGCCGTCCGCATCATCATCTGCGGGATTTTCCTGAAATCCAGTTCACGATAAATCAAACTTACAACAAAAGCCGCCACACAGGCTACAGCCCCGGATTCAATCGCCGAAAAAATACCGGAAAGCACGCCGCCGATAATAATCACCGGTACAAGCAGGGATGGAATCGCTTTCACAAAAGATAATCCAAAGGCCTTTAATTCAAACTTTCCTTCCGGTTTTTTGATATCCATTTTCCGCATGTTGATGAACACGGTGACACAGTAGGCAAGCGCCAGGATAATTCCCGGAATAATTCCTGCAATAAACATATACTGAATCGACACATCCGTCAGATAACAATAAAAAATAAACATCGTACTAGGCGGGATGATCGGTCCCAGCACAGATGCCGCTGAGATCAGGGCTCCCGCATATTCACGGGGATATCCGTCTTTCTCTAACTGTTCCGGTAAAATCTGGTTCAGCAAAGATGCGTTCGCCTGCGCTGAACCAAGAATTGCCGCTAGGATTGCGGAAAGGGCAACCGTACAATATCCCATACCGCCTTTTACTCTCCCGATAAAACTTCTCAGGAAATCCAGAAGCCGGCGGGTCAGACCGCCGTTATTCATAATTTCTCCCGCCATAATAAAGAAGGGAATGCAGGAAATGCTGATAATATTTACTCCGGAAAACATGCGTCCGATAATAATGTCAAAATAAGCGGCGTTTCCCATCGTAGCAAGGTGTCCGATACCAAACAGTCCAAGACAAATCGCAATTGGCATCCCAATACACAGGAAAACAACAAAAACAATAATTGCAATAATCATGCTTTTTCCCCTGCCTCCTTTCCTTTATTCACATTCAGATTTCTGTTTATCAGGTTTTTGGCTGACCGCATAGTCTTTTCCAGCGCCGCCAATGTCAGGCCGGCAAAGCCAATCGGGATTCCCGCATAAAACCATCTGACAGAAACCTTCAATTCCGTAACGATCTGGTTCACAATGGATGGTTTCAGGAAGGTATCAATGCCTTTCTTCACCAGCCATGCCGCTAACAACAGAATGACAACATTGCAAACCAATTCCAGAATTGCCTGCTGTTTTTTGCTCAGTTTTTGCGTGATCAGGTCAAAATTGGTCAGGGAGCCGACCCTGTATGCAGCCGCACCGCCCAGGAAAGTAACCCAGACAATCAGATACCGTACTAAAACCTCCGACCATACCCAGTTTTGATGAAACGCATAGCGCCTCACCACTTCAATGAAAGTAAGCGCGACCATAAATAACAGCATCACCGCCACAATCCATTTAAAAACAGCGAACACCACATCACATATTTTTGAATAGGTTTTCATATTACGCAACCTCCATATCCAGAAACTTCACGCTCTCCCTGAAAAGAAGAGCATGAAGTCTATTCATATATCATAGTTTGCCTGCTGCGTTTTTGTCCCGCAGACTTTACTCCTGACTTTCAATCGTCTCAACTGCATTAACGAAGTCAATAATGCGCTGGTCTGTGCCATCTGCTGTGTATTCATCATACAAAGGCTGGATTGCTTCGCGCCATGCGTCTAAATCATCCAGTTCATATACGGTTACTCCATTGGATTCCATAACCTCGCGGTATTCAGCGTCAGCGCCAACGATTGTCTGCGTAAAGAAGTTCTCCATAGCCGTATCCATGCACTCCTGCATGAAATCCCAGTACCCTTCCGGCAGAGAATCGATGAAATCTGAGTTGAAGCATACAAAACTCGGATATGGATACATATAAACTTCTGTCAGGTATGAAACAACTTCATAGTGACTCTGAGTTACAGCTGACATATAATTTACATCCTCACCGTCCACGATACCGTTGGACAGGGAAGAGTATACCTCATTGTAATCTACTACGATCGGATTTGCACCGAGCAGTTCCAATGCCTCAAGCAGCACTTCCGAAGATGCAGTACGAATCTTTAATCCAGCCAGATCATCCAGACAGGTCACCGGCTTGTCCACTGTTGCGATATGGCGCATACCAACATCCACTGTTCCATAGATATAAATGCTGCCCATAGATTCTTCTACTGCGTTAATAATTGCCTGCCATTCATCCGTCTGCAGTGCAGCCCACTCTGTATCGTAGGAATCGATTAAAAACGGAAGCTGGAATACTTCCATCAACGTATTATAATTTGAATAGTTGGCGATACCTGCCACACCGGCATCAATAACACCGTCCATAATCTGCTGTAAAGTCTCATTTTCATTTCCGAGCACGCCCTCTGACTGATAATCAAAGGTAATCATTCCGCCGGAACCTTCCTCTACCAGTTCCATCCATTCCTCATACATGGATGCGGACATGGAACCGCTTTTTCCTGATGTGGCGAATGTAATTTCAATTGCCTCATCGAAAGCTGTTTCCGCAGCATCAGCGCTGTCATCCTCTTCCTCAGCGGAAGTCCCCGTCGATGTCGTTGTTCCCGCATCATCTCCAGTTGAAGTATTTGAACTGTTCCCACAGCCCGCCAGTGCAGCCGCCATAGTGCCAGCCAGTATAAGTGCTATCAAACGTCTCTTTTTCATTGTTTTTCCTCCTTAAGATTATTCCTGTTTTCCTTGTATTTTTTTCTTCGCCTAATGCAGCGGCGACATAACCTGCGGCTCCCAAATTGTGGAATCCGCGCTTGCCAGGTAAGTCCCCAGCTTTTCTGTAATCCGGCGGCAAAATCTGTCTTCTTTCATCGCCTGATTTCTTTCCATCCTGCTTTGCAGGGTTCGGTAAGCCCGCAATTCATAAATACAATCCGGACCGCTGTCGCTGGTAAAATATGCAATGACCCATTCCGCAAACTTCTGCACACATGGGTAAAGTTCATTCTCCACAATCTCCAGCGCATTTTGTATTTGTCCCGGCCAGCATTGATATGTGTTAAATTCAAACATCCTCCGTTCGCAGGATGCGCCCGTCAAAAGTGGATGGTTGGGATCAATTGTCCTCAGCGGTGAAAATCCGGTGGGTATGATTACCCGGCTTTCCTGCTGCCGTATCATCTTGTCCGCACTGTTCGTGAAATTAATTTTCTTGCTGTCTGATAAGTAACCTTTCCGACAGGCGTCCCGATGGTCATGGTTTTCATAGGCAAACCACTGCACGGTTTTGTTGACAATTCCACTGGAAGTTGTAAACAGTCCCAGATTATATCCCAAATGACCGGATGTAATGGCATATCCTTCTTCCTCATAGTATTTCAGAAACGGACGGTAAGTATCCGGGTGATAAATATATGTACGCATATCAATAATCATTATGTCTCCTCCTTTCCTGCTATATCCATCATATCTGACCCGGGTTTAAATGCCTCTTCCTGCCGGCAACAATTC
>CAZGMH010000065.1:0-10644 GCA_964526765.1 uncultured Eubacterium sp. | reverse complement strand
TTGTCACAGGTGGATACGGTAGTTATCAGTCATGGACATTATGATCATGCAGGCGGACTTTTGCCTTTTTCTGAAATAAATAGTACGGCAAAAATTTATATAAAACGATCTGCGGGAGGAGAGTTTTATCATGTAAAACAGACTGGTGAGAGATATATTGGCATTGACCGTGAGATTTTAAGTCTGCCTCAATGCATTTTTGTCGACGGAGATATGGTGATAGATGAGGAGTTATCCCTGTTTACGGGGATTACCGGGAGAAAGTTCTGGCCTGAGAGCAATTCAAGATTGAAACGGAAAGTGCAGGATACATTGATACAGGATAGTTTTGAACATGAACAATGTCTCGTAATCAGACAAAATGGAATGCGCATTTTATTATCCGGGTGCGCTCATAACGGTATATTGAATATTTTGGATAGGTATTATGAAATTTATCATGCATATCCGAATATGGTTATCAGCGGTTTTCATATGATGCAGAAAGCGGAATATACGGCTGAAGATATCCGAAATATACAGGAGACGGCGCGATTTTTAAAGGAAACAGAAATAATCTGTTATACCGGCCACTGTACCGGAAGGGAAGCATATGACATTATGAAAGAGATTTTGGGCGGGCAGTTGAGACCCATACACAGCGGTGATGTCATAATGTGTTGACCTCATTGTTATATTTTTTGGGGGACATTCCGGTGTATTTGTGAAAAACATTGGAGAAGTGGCTCAGGCTGCTGTATCCCAATGCACTGGCAATTGTAGTAAGAGAATTTGCTGTGTACTGGATCATGATTTTGGCCTCTTCGACCTTTTGCTGTTGTATATAATCGGTCAGTTTTGTGCTGGTTTCTCTATGAAACAGAGCAGACAGGTAGGAAGGGGTCAGATTCAGATAATCGGCAATTTCCTGAACGGTGATTTTCTGGTACAAATGTCGTTTGATGTACAAAATACAGCGGTTGATAGGGAGCGTATAGGAAAGAGGCCGGTTTGATGCGATAATCTGAGAGTAGTGAAGCATCATCTGGTCAGATAATTTCTGATATTCTTCCAGAGTGGTGAGATGGTCAGTCTGATTGATATAATAGTCGCTGACAGTGAAGGCGTATTCCGAATCAACATGGTTTTCAATTGCAATGCGGCATAGAAGAAAGTTCATGCCGACAATCATATTATGGGCATTTTGGACAGAGTCTTTGGACAGGACTCCCGGTTCACCGTCAAGCCTGCTGAAAAAATGCAGCATCAATTCTTTATCACTGTTCTTTTTCAGCATATGGAACAGTTGCCTTTCCTTTTCCGGGGTGTGGTGCATGAAGCCGCTTTGCCGGAGAGTAAACAAAAATTCGTGAAAGTTTTCCATAAAAATTACCTCAACTCATAAAAAATGTAAAGAATTTTGCAAATAAACAAAGAATTATAAAAATATTATACCCCTGATTTCCATATAATTCAAATAGGTTACAGGAAATTCAGGTTACAGGAAATCTAAATTACGGGCAGTCTGAGCTACAGGGAGTTTAGATTACAGGGAATCTGGCTGTAGAGAATTATGGCAAAAAATAGTGCTATGAGTGAGGAGGTATATCATTATTATGAAACGAGACAAAGCATATCGTCTTTCTTTTACAGATGAGGCAAAAAAAATTGTAGATCGCCTGACACTGGAACAAAAGGTGTCTTTAATGGGCGGAAATATGACAATGAATGGTATGCAGGAATTGATGGACAATCTGGATAGTGATGACAATCATTACAATTATGATCCCTATCCGGCGGGAGGAATTGAGGAGGAAAATCTGCCTCCTATGCTGTTTTGCGACGGGCCGAGGGGAATTGTGTGCGGCACCGGAAAGAGTACCTGCTTCCCTGTATCTATGGCGAGGGGAGCATCTTTTTCACCGGAATTGGAAGAAGAAATCGGACACGCAATCGGAAAAGAAGCGCGGGCATTTGGAGGAAATCTGTTTGCCGGTGTATGTATAAATCTGCCTTATAACCCCGGATGGGGCAGAAGTCAGGAAACCTATGGAGAGGAGTCTTTCGCGATTGGACAAATGGGAGCTGCCCTGGTTCGGGGCGTGCAGGATGAGGATATTATGGCATGTGTCAAACATTTTGCGTTTAACCAGATGGAAAATGCCCGGTTTAAAGTAAGCGTAACCTGTGATGCCAGGACAGAGCAGGAGGTATTTCTTGCCCATTTCAAAGATTGTATAGACGCGGGAGCAGCCTCCGTCATGAGTTCCTATAACCGTTACAACGGTGTTCAGTGCGGACATTACAATTATTTGTTAAATCAGGTCTTGAAAAAAGAGTGGGATTTCGACGGGTTTGTAATGAGTGATTTTATTTTTGGCGTGAAGGATACGGTAGAAGCGGCAAATGGCGGACAGGATATGGAAATGTGCCTGACACAGTTTTTTGGGGAACGTCTGGTAAAAGCTGTTCAGGATGGTTTTGTGGCGGAAGAAAAAATTGATGAGGCTGCACTTCGGATTGTCCGTACAATTTTAGCATTTGATAAGGAACACAAAGAATATGATGAATCTGTTATCGGATGTGAGGAACATGCAGCATTGGCGTTGAGAGCGGCACGGGAGGGAATTACTCTTTTGAAAAATGAAAATGTTTTGCCGCTTACTGAGGTGAAAAAGCTGGCGGTAATCGGAAAGCTGGCAGATGTGGCTGTGACCGGCGACCACGGTTCCAGTTGGGTACGGCCAAAACATGTCGTAACGCCACTGGAAGGATTGAGGGCGGAATATTTTGATGCGGAACTGATTTGTCTCGACGGTTCGGATTTGGAGGCGGCAAAGAGGGCGGCACGCGAGGCAGATGCCGTTATATTTGTTGTGGGCTATAACCATGATGATGAGGGAGAATTTATCTCGGAGGATGAGGACCAGAATTACACAGGCTCTATCGGCGGAGACCGGAAATCCGGCCTTGGGCTTCATGCGGAGGATGTAAAGCTGATTCAGGAGGTTGGACCGGAAAATGCGAAATCTACCGTGGTACTGATAGGTGGAAATACGATTATGATGACGGAATGGAAAGATGCGGTAAATGCAATTCTTATGGCATATTATCCCGGTCAGGAAGGCGGCACAGCACTCGCAGAGATTCTTTCCGGTAAAGTCAATCCAAGCGGAAAGCTGCCCTATGTGCTCCCTTATGAGGAGAGAGATCTTCCCTGGGTGGATTGGGAAGCAAGAGATCAGTATTATGAGTATTATCATGGATACACCCGCCTGGATAAAAACGGCGTGAAACCGCTTCTGCCTTATGGATTTGGATTGTCTTATACGACTTTTGAGGTGTCTGATGCGGCGTTTTGTGCGGATGACAGAGAAGTTACGGCTGTCTGCAAGGTGACAAATACCGGAAACCGGGATGGGAAGGAAGTTGTGCAGTTCTATGTGGGATACAGTAATTCCGGCGTTGACCGTCCGGTAAGGATTCTCCGGGGATTTCAGAAAGTAGAAGTAAAGGCAGGCGAGACAAAAGAGGTTACAATTACCTGTCCTCTGGAAAAGCTGAAATATTATGACCCGGTTACAAGAACATGGAAGCTGGAACATATGGAATATGAGATGTATATTGGAACAAGTGAAGCCAGAGAGGATTTGATTGAGAAAAAGCTAACGCTGTAAGAAGGAGACAGCGGCAAAAATTGCATTTCTGTTGTATTAAATCCGGTACGAGATTGCGGCTGGGAACGGTACTGTGCTATAATCCATTTGATATGAAAAACATCATTTAAAATATATAGTACAGGAGGCAGTTGGTATTTATGGCAATCATTTTTAATGAAAAAAGTAAAACGATTACCCTGAACACAAAAAATACGTCTTATCAGATGAAAATAGGAAATCTGGATTATCTGCTGCATCTCTATTATGGATTGGGGATTTGTGATGCAGATATGAGCTATCAGATTATGCAGTATGACAGAGGTTTTTCCGGGAATCCATATGAATCCAGGAATTCCAGGACGTTTTCACTGGACGCGCTTCCGCAGGAATTCAGCACACAGCAGCAGGGAGATTTCCGAACGCCGAGCATTGAGGTTGTCAATGGGGATGGAAGCTATTCCTTTAACGGCAGAGCCGCAGATTACAGGATTATAAAGGGAAAATATCAGTTGGACACGCTTCCATGTGTATTTGCCAATGAAAATGATACCGTTGATACATTGGAACTTACGCTGGTGGATGCTGTCAGCAGGGTGCAGGTGACGCTGCTCTATAGCGCCTTTGAGGAAGCGGATATTATTACCCGTGCCGTGAAAGTGAAAAATGTGGGCGTCTCATCCATTCATCTAAAGAAAATTATGTCGGTTTGTCTGGATTTTATGAACGGTTCCGATATGGATTTGATCAGTCTGCCGGGGCGTTATGGTCAGGAACGGCAGGTGGAGCGTCAGCGAATGACCCATCACATTCATACGGTTGGGAGTGTACGGGGCTCATCCAGCCATCAGCAGAACCCGTTTGTTATCCTGTGTGACAAAAACGCTACTGAGGATTACGGAAAATGCTACGGATTTTCTCTGATGTACAGCGGCAATTTTCTGGCGGAAGCAGAGTTGGACCAGTATGATCAGCTTCGCCTGGGCATGGGGATTCATCCGAAGCAGTTTGTCTATGAAATAAAGCCTCAGGAGGTTTTTGAGGGGCCGGAAGTTGTGATGGCATTTTCTGAACACGGACTCACAGGTTTGTCTCATCTGTACCATGATTTTTACCGTACAAATTTGTGCAAAAGCAAGTTTGTGACAGAAGTGCAGCGCCCGGTATTGATCAATAGCTGGGAAGCGGCGTTCATGAATTTTGATGATATAAAGCTGGTGGAGATTGCAAAAGCTGCAAAGAACATGGGAGTTGATATGCTGGTCATGGATGACGGTTGGTTTGGAAAGCGTGACGATGATAACAGCGGACTGGGTGACTGGTATGTCAATGAAAATAAGATTAAATGTGGCTTGCATAAACTTGTGGAGCAGGTAAATGATCTCGGTATGAAGTTTGGGATTTGGTTTGAACCGGAGATGGTATCCGAGGACAGCGAGTTGTACCGTGCTCATCCCGAATGGGCGATGCAGATTCCGGGACGCCATGCGGTAAGGAGCCGCAATCAGATTGCCCTTGATATCAGCCGCAGGGATGTGCAGGATTATTTGATTGAGAGAATCAATGCGATTCTGGACAGTGCAAATATTTACTACGCAAAATGGGATATTAACCGTTCGCTTGCCGATATCTGGTCAAATAATATGCCGGCAGAGAAGCAGGGAGAAGTATATCATCGCTGTGTTCTGGGATTATATCGAATGATGGATGAGATTATCAAGACACATCCGGATATTTTGTTTGAGGGATGCAGCGGCGGAGGCGGACGCTATGATCCGGCAATGCTGCACTATTATCCGCAGTATTGGGTCAGCGACAACAACCATCCGATTGACCGTTTGAAGCTCCACTACGGAACATCCTTTGTGTATCCGACATGTACGATGGGAGCTCATATTTCCGACAGCGGAAAGCTCGTACCTCTGGAAACGAAGGCGGTGGTGGCGATGTGCGGTACGTTCGGTTATGAGCTGGATGCCACTCATCTGACAAAGAAAGAACAGAAAATCTGTAAAAAGCAGAGTGATCTGTTCCGAAAATATTATCACATTATATTCAAGGGCGATTATTACCGCCTGACAAATCCGTTCGAGATGGGAAATATGACTGCATGGCAGCATGTGACAAAGGATAAGAGTGAATCTCTTTTAAGTGTGGTTGTCACCAACCTCACCTGTAATGGACCGCAGGAATACGTACGCGCCAAGGGGCTGATACCGGATGCCATGTATACGATTAACGGCAAAAAAGAGCAATATTCCGGTTCCGCGCTGATGAACGCAGGGATTCCGATTTGTCGGGAAGTGCCGGAGTACAGCGCTTTTCAGTTCCATCTGGAAAAAGTAAAATAAAAGAATTTTTTTAAAGCAGAGACATGAAAAAAGCGTCTCTGCTTCGTTTTTCCGGCAGGTTTACATTACACCAAAGTTACTGAAACATATTTTCCACATAATTGCGCATTTGATCGTGAGACTTCATTTTTCGTGCTCCCTCCACAATGAAATCCTGCTGTGTTTTTGGAAGCTGCGCGAACTGATTCAGAATGTCAGAATGCTGTGCAAGCTCCATTGTAAAACCAATGGGAAGCTCCTGATTGTCTATCATACTCTGTCACCTCTTTTTTTGGAAGTATGCCCAAAATTCGAAAAAATATCACATTTCCGAAAACAAAATAAAAATAAAATTGAAAAATAAAAATAAAAATGAAAATGAAAAATAAAAATGAAAAATAAAAATGAAAAATAGAAAGCAAAAAATAAAAACAAAATAAAAGCAAAAATAAAAATAGAAATTAGAAACAGAAATTAGAAACAGATATTAAAATAACAAGGTACCTTGACAAGTTGCTGAAAATGGAGTAAAAAATAACAAGGTACCTTGATATTAAAAAGGAGGGGACAGATATGGAAGATAACAGGAATTGCTGCGGAGGTCCTGCCGGGTATGAAACGATGGATATGGATAGTAAGCTTGTAATCAGCCTGCGGGATGTGGGACATATGATTCGCTTTCTCTTTGAGGGAAAAGGGAGCCAGAAGAGGATTTTGATTATTTTGAATGAGACCGGAGGAATGACGCAGCGGGAATTGACAAAGCGGCTTGGAATCCAATCGGGGTCAGTCAGTGAGGTAATCGGAAAATTGGAAGGCGCCGGTTTGATTTTCCGGATACCGAGTTTTTCAGACCGCCGGACGACGGACCTTATGCTGACAGAAAAAGGAAAAGCGAAGGCAGAAGAAGCGGCGCGGCAGCGGAAAAAACGTCATGAGGAAATGTTTTCCTGCCTGTCGGCGGAAGAGAAGTCTGCGCTGTTGAAATTGACAGAAAAATTGAATGCGGATTGGAACAGCCGTTACAGGGAAGCAAATGAATGGTTCGGACATGCGGATGAGCATGGGAGCGGACACAGCCATAGAAGACATCATTGATTCAGGGAATGGAGTGAGCGACATGTGGAAATATGTGAAAAGATATCTGCACTTTGCTGTTATTGCGGCGCTCTTTATGGTGGGGGAAGTGCTGATGGATTTGCTTCAGCCCGGGCTCATGCGGCAGATTGTGGATGATGGGGTTCTGGGACTTGAAAATAATGGCTTAGGTGATCTTCACCTGATTTTGACAGTGGGGGTTATCATGATCGGGCTTGTTATATTTGGCGGGCTGTGTGGTTCTCTGAATAATGTGTTTGTACATATGACAGGTCAGAATATCGGAAATGAAATGAGGAAGGACTGCTTTCGCAGAATTATGAAATTTTCTTTTCCGCAAATTGACCAGTATACTACGGGCTCTCTGGTAACGAGGGTTACGAATGACATTACGCAGGTGCAAAATTTTGTGGCGCAGTTTGTGCGGGGGATGATCCGAACATCCATACTGACGTTAGGAAGCATCTTTTTTATGTTCCGGCTGAACCATCAGTTTGGGTTTATTGTTTTGTGTGCATTTCCGTTTATTCTCGGCTGTATGGTATTTTGCCTCTGGAAAGCAAATCCCCTGTTCCCGCAGTTACAGGCGCAGCTTGATCAGATTAATGGGATTATGCAGGAGGATGTGGCGGGAATTCGTATCATTAAAGCCTGTGTACGTGAGCTTTATGAGAAAGTCCGGTTCGGAAAGGCAAATGATGAGCTGATAAAAACGCAGCTTCGTGTGTTGGTTATTTTTGCGTTTATGAACCCTGCCATGAATGCGTTGGTATATATTGTGATCGCCATTATTATGATGGCGGGCTCTGTTCAGGTGCAGAGCGGAATGACGACACCGGGTACGATTATGGCGGCAATTACCTATATGACACAGCTTTTAAATGGTATTTTAATGCTGGTTATGCTGTTTCAGAATATATCGAGAGGGGTTGCTTCATGGAAACGTGTGAAGGAAATCCTGCATAGTGAGCCGGAATTGAAAGACGGAAGTCATACCGGCGATACCGGGACAGGCGGACAAATTGAATTTAAGAATGTTTCCTTTGCTTTTCCCGGTACGGGGCAGATGATTTTGAAAAATATTAATCTGACAATTCTTCCGGGGGAGACCGTTGCCATTATGGGAGCTACCGGCAGTGGAAAAACGGCGCTTGTCAGTTTGATTCCCCGGTTTTACGATGCATTGGAGGGAAATGTGCTTGTGGACGGCGTGGATGTACGGGATTATGAGCAGCAGGCTTTACGGGATAAAATTGCCGTTGTTTTGCAGAAAAGCGAGCTGTTTAGTGCATCCATCAGGGAGAATATTCTGTGGGGAAACCCGGAGGCGGCAGACGAAGCAGTTGTTGCCGCAGCAAAGGTTGCCCAGGCAGATGATTTCATAAAATCCACACCGGACGGATACGATACAATGGTTGCAGAGCGGGGAATGAGCCTGTCGGGAGGGCAGAAGCAAAGAATATCCATTGCGAGAGCGGTGCTCAAGCCGGCTGAAATCCTGATTTTTGATGATTCCACCAGCGCATTGGACCTGAAAACAGAGGCGAATCTGTATGCGGCTTTGAATGAAGCACGGCCTGAGAGTACAAAAATCATAATTGCACAGCGCATTGCATCCGTGCGCCGGGCAGACCGGATTGTTGTATTGGATCATGGCAGTATTGCCGCCTGCGGCACACATGCGCAGCTGATGGAAAATTGCAGAACCTATCAGGATATTTATCATTCACAGATTGGAAGCGAGGGTGAGGACAATGAGTGAAGCAAAAGTGGTGGAGCGCAATATACCCGGAATGAATCGAAATAACCGGTTTCCGGAGGTTGAACATGCAAAAAATGCCAAAGATACGCTGCGCCGGATTGGAACATATTTTGCCCGTGAAAAGATGATGGTCATTTGTATGCTTGGAATTGTTGTCTTTGGAACACTGTGCGGTATTTATGCTCCGGGTATTCAGAGCAATGCGATTGACATAATTGCGGGAAGCATGGAGGGAAGTCTGCCCCGCACATTGCTGTTTATGCTTGCCGTCTATCTGCTGTACAGCGGGAGTCAATTGCTGCAGGGGTTAATCAGCGCAAAGCTGAGCCAGAGAATTGTCCGGCGGATGCGGGAAGAATTATTTGAAAAAATTGTGGATTTGCCAATTCGGTATCTCGATACGCATTCTCATGGCGATGTGATGAGCCGGATGACAAACGATATCGAAAATATTTCAACGACCGTTTCCCAGTCGCTTCCGTCTCTCTTTTCAGGGGTTTTAACTGTGCTTGGCACAGTGGCGGTCATGATGTGGTACTGCTGGCAGTTGGCTCTTTTGAGCTGTGGGACGGTAGTTTTGACCGTAGTGGCGACAAAAATATTATCCGGGCGGGTGCGCAAATTTTCCCGGCGGCGGCAGCAGCTTCTGGGCTCGCTGAATGGAACCGTGGAGGAAATGATTTCCGGTTATCGTACTGTGGTTGCCTACAATCATCAGGATATTACGACGGAAGAATTTTGTGATACAGCCGATTCCCTTACAAAAGCGGGGATAAGGACGGATATATTCAGCGGCGTAATGGGACCTGTGATGAATTGTATCGGAAATATCGGTTTTGTGATTATCGCTGCATTTGGAGGATATTTCTCTATCAATGGTCTGATATCGGTTGGAGTTATTTCGGCATTCATCGTTTATGCAAAGCAGTTCAGCAGACCGATTAATGAGATTGCGCAGATTTACGGACAGCTTCAGACGGCAATTGCCGGGGCGGAGCGAATATTTTATGTGCTGGACGAGGAAAGCGAGGACAAGAGAGGAGAGGCGCTTATCAGGGATAAAGCTGCTGATGTGACATTTGAAAATGTGGATTTTTCCTATGAAACGGGACACCCGGTTTTACAGGATTTCAGCCTTTTCGTTCCCGCGGGAAAGAAAGTGGCGCTGGTTGGAGCCACCGGAAGCGGAAAGACCACTGTAGTAAACCTGCTGATGCGTTTTTATGATATTGACAGAGGGAAAATTTTTATCAATCATCAGAACATAGAAGATATAACGAGAGACAGCCTGAGAAAAGACGTCGCTATCGTATTGCAGGACACTGTGCTGTTTTCGGATACGATTCGCAGAAATTTAAAATACGGAAATGAAAATGCCACGAAGGAGCAGTTGGAGGCAGCGGTAAAAATGGGCCGCTGCGGGGAAATGATTCGGATGCTTCCAAAGGGATACGATACGGTGCTGACCGGTTCGGGGGAAAATATCAGTCAGGGCCAGCGTCAGCTTTTGGCGATTGCGCGGGCTTTTGTGGCTGATCCCCAGATATTGATTCTGGATGAGGCGACCTCCAATGTGGATACACGGACAGAAAAAGCCATTCAGGATGCGATGCAGAAAGTAATGGAAAACAGAACGAGTATTATTATTGCCCACCGCCTGTCCACAATCCGGGATGCAGATATCATCGTGGTAATGGATCATGGCAGAATTGTGGAAAGCGGAAGTCATGACAAGCTGCTTGCGCAGAAAGGCAAATATTATGAGCTGTACATGACGCAGTATGCCGGATTTACGACCTGAGCGGCCTGGATTTTTTGA
>CAZGMH010000064.1:9560-10652 GCA_964526765.1 uncultured Eubacterium sp. | reverse complement strand
ATTTCGATACATTTAAAGAGGGGGAATATTATGCCGAAAGGAACAAATCAAAAATTCAAATTGTATTATCTTGCCAAAATTATGGTTGAAAAAACTGACGATGAACATTATATTACCATGCCGGAGATTTTAGAGCAGCTTGCCGGATATAATGTTACGGCTGAACGAAAAAGTATTTATAATGACCTGAGAGACCTTCAGAAGCTCGGCATTGAAGTAGAGGGGGAGCCGATCGGAAAGAGTTTTCATTATCATGTGGTCAGCCATCAGTTTGAACTCGCGGAGCTCAAACTTTTGGTAGACGCGATTCAATCTTCAAAATTTATCACTGCAAAAAAGTCAAATGACCTGATAAAAAAGCTGGAAAGCTTTGTGAGCGGGTATGAGGCGAAGCAATTGCAGCGGCAGGTTTATGTTTCCGGCCGTATTAAAACTATGAATGAGAGTATCTATTATAGTGTTGATGAGATTCATCGAGCAATTGCGGAGAATCGTAAAATTCGTTTTCAGTATTATCAGTGGAATGTAAAAAAGGAAATGGAGCTTCGCCATGACGGAGCATATTATCATATCAGTCCCTGGGGGCTTTCCTGGGACGCTGAAAATTATTATCTGGTGGGGTATGATTCTGACGCAGAAAATATCAGGCATTACAGAGTTGATAAGATGCTCCATATCAGTATGTCAGAGGAAAAACGTGAGGGAAAAGAGTATTTTAAACAGCTTGATATGGCATCTTATGCCAAAAAAAGTTTTGGCATGTTTGGCGGGGAAGAAGAAAAAGTAAAGCTGTTCATGAGAAATGATATGGCGGGAGTTATTCTGGATCGCTTTGGCAAAGATGTGATGATAATTCCGGCGGATGAAGAACACTTTACAGTGAACGTCGATGTCAATGTCAGCGATCAGTTTATCAGTTGGATTTGTGCCCTTGGTGAAGGAGCAAAGATTATAGGTCCTGAACGTGTTGTGGATAAGGTGCGCGGGTATATCGCAAGGCTTATTGGTCAATACGAAATATAATATAAATTCGGATTCACAAAGTCATTGCAGGTTAAATCTATGAATGTGTCATTCTTTGATATAAAGTAT
>CAZGMH010000064.1:7476-9460 GCA_964526765.1 uncultured Eubacterium sp. | reverse complement strand
AGATTAGAGAGAGAAGTTAAGCAGATTCGGTTTCAGAAAGTGGAGGACGGTCCAATGGCATAAGTTATTTTCGTAAAAGCCTGATAAAAATATGAAAGCCCAACGACACAGGCAGTCTTAATTCATTAAAATTAGAAATCTCTGAAAAGAGTTTATATATAGATAAGTTGCTTGAAGGAGATGGTTGATATGAAAGGCAGAGGTCCATAGGGGCAGTGTATTAAAAATCTAAACAGGAGGTACGGTCCAAAAAAAACATAAATAATTACTCATAATTTAAGAAAGTTGAAGGTGTATAAAATGAAATTACTGAATATTCATTAATAGCCCGGTCGAGAAAGAAGATAATCGATCGGGCTGATTTTATTGCCATACAAAAAAGAGCTTCGCACGCGGAACATCACATGATGGTATTTTTATAGGACACCTATGCAATTATATTATACATATAAAAACAAGTATAATTCGGAGGTGGACAAATGAAAGGATATTTTACAGAAAGCGGTTACATGGGTTATGTAGATGGCAAATATATTTTATTTGCCTGCGAAGAAGACTACAGAGAATGGTTAGCTGATTAAATTATAGTAACACGAAGATATGTTCGACACAGGAGGAACTGCGAAGGAAGCAGTTCCTCCCGTGTTTGCAAAGGCGGGACTTGCGGGCTGTCTTGATTATTACAATGAACGTCATGATTTAAAGCTGTGTTGAACCGCCGTATGCCGGCACGTACCGGTGGTGCGGGAAGGGATTAAATATTCTCTGCTTGATTTTCTGCATTTACATATTGATATAAAAATCAATATGTAATAGAATGTAAAAATATAAATTTCTAAACATAGCAGAGCATGAGAAAATGCAGGAGGGCAATGGGTATGGGATTTTTTACCAAAACATATAATACAAATGCCGACAGGGTCTCAGCGGCAAAGCAGCTTCTTGGCAAAGGAAAATTTAAGAAAGTGATAGCTCTATACGAGGGGATGGATGAAGATGGACTTTCACTGGAAGAAAAATACATTCTCGCGCAGGCGAACATTGAGTATTGGTATGGGCAAAAGAAGGAAACGTTTCTGAATACCTTTCTTAGATTAAATGAGAAAGCGGCGGAAGAGGAATATCTCCCCTCCATGCTGGCTCTGGCAAAGTATTATACCCCCGAGTCCGAGAAAAAAATGGCAGACCGGAAGGAGAAATTAGACCCCGAAAAGATGAAGAAAGCGAGACATTGGTACGAAATGTCGCTGGCAGCCGGGTGCGAAGATAAAGAGGTTTCGGAAAAGTACAGCGAGGTAGTCAGACGTATGGAAAAGGATATGGATGAGCGCCCTTTTAAATACTTTGAAGGGGAGGCGGTATATCAGCGTATCAGAGAAGCTTTAGCAAGAAAGGTGGCCGAATTTGAGCGGATAATGCAGGAGGCGGACAGCCTTATGGAGACTGGAGATAAAGACGGGGCGGCAAAGCTTTACCGCGATATCGTCGCTATGGGCGGTGAGACAGTCGCGGATGCCTTCAAGCCCATGGTGGGAAAGGCGGCCGCCAGACTGGCAAAGATGGCATCTGACGAGTCTGTGAAAAGTGTCAAAATTTTCGAGGAGATGTTTTATACCAACCGCGCGTTAGGAACCGAGACACCGGAAGGGTATCTGGCAAAAGGCGATTTCACGAGAACCAGATACGGCAAAAGCGGCGCAAACTGGTATAAGAAGGCGGCGCAGGCGGGGGCGAGAGAGGCGTATTTCTGGTATGGTCTGTGCTGCTATTATGGATTCGATACCGCCGTGGATTATGCACAGGCAGCGGAATACCTCAGTAAAGTCTGTGCGGAGGAGCCGAGGGCGGCATACCTGTGCGGCGTGATGAACGAGAAAGGGCTTGGCGTTCCGGTAAATAAAGACAGAGCCGAAGGCTTTTATGCTATGGCTCTGTCGAAAGGCTGGACGAAAGCATATAACGGCAAATTCGAGTCGGTCATGAA
>CAZGMH010000064.1:5025-7376 GCA_964526765.1 uncultured Eubacterium sp. | reverse complement strand
TGGTCAGGATTCGTTGTGTTGTGGAAAGAATTACATATCAGAACCCGGACAATGGTTATTCTGTCTTAAAGTGCGCTGTTAAAAACTATCATGACCTGGTGACAGTTGTCGGAAATCTTCTGGATATAAATGTAGGCTCCGTGCTGCTTATTGACGGCAATTGGAAGGTAGACGCAAAGTATGGCAGACAATTTGCGGCAGAAAATTGGGAAGAGACAATGCCTGCTACGGTTTTTGGCATTGAAAAATATCTGGGCAGCGGTTTGATTAAAGGGGTTGGACCAAAATTTGCGAAGCGTATCGTTGGGCAGTTTGGTACAGATACGCTGGAGATTATCGAGACAGATATCCAACGGCTATTGGAAGTGCCGGGTATCGGCAGAAAACGTGTGGATAAGATTCGGGAGAGCTGGGAACGGCAGAAGGAAATAAAAAATGTCATGCTCTTTTTGCAGGAGTACGGGGTGAGTACAGCTTTTGCGGCGAAAATATACCGCCAGTATGGTAATGAAAGTATTAAAAAGGTAAAAGAAAATCCATTTCGTCTGGCGGATGATATATGGGGAATTGGCTTTAGAACGGCAGATTGTATTGGAGAGAAGCTGGGTATCGGCAAAGAAGCTTTTATTCGGCTGCGCAGCGGTATCATGTATACGTTGAGTGAACTGGCGGATGACGGTCATGTTTATGCAAAGAAAGAACAATTGGTAAAAAGAGCGGCTGAATTACTGACAGCAGAGGAGACCGGTATTATCATGACGATGGATCAAATGATTCAGGATAAAGATCTGATTCAGGAAAAAATTATGAAATTACCGGAGCTTCCTGATGGAATGGAAGTGCCGGAGGATGAGGCTGCAGCAGGGAAAATTGAACAGGAATGTATTTACTTGCCGCCGTTTTACTTTGCGGAATTGGGTGTGGCAAACAAACTAAAGAAATTGGCTGAGGAACCCGCCGCGGACAGGCTTTGGATTTCTTTGATGAAAGCCCGGAAGGATACGGGGAATGAAAAACTTTCCATAGATGTTGAAAAAATTCAGAAGGCTGTAAATATGGAATATGACGATATACAGGTTGAGGCAATCCGCAGCGCCGCCACAGCTAAGATTCTTGTATTGACCGGAGGCCCCGGTACGGGAAAAACAACTACCACACAGGGGATTATTGCTGCTTACCGGGCATTTGGCATGAAAATATTGCTTGCAGCCCCAACCGGCCGTGCTGCTAAGCGTATGACAGAAGCTGCCGGAATGGAAGCAAAGACAATTCACAGACTTTTGGAGTATAAACCCCCGGAGGGTTATCAGAAAAATGAGGACAATCTGCTGGAGGGAGATGTGCTGATTGTAGATGAGTGCTCTATGATAGATATCGTTCTGATGAATGCGTTGCTGAAGGCAATGCCTGCCAATATGCGTTTGATCATGGTGGGGGATATCGATCAGCTTCCGTCAGTAGGCGCGGGAAATGTGCTGAGAGATATGATTGATTCCGGGGTGTTTCCGGTTGTCCGTCTGACACGTATTTTCAGACAGGCGCAGACCAGCCGGATTATTATGAATGCCCATCGGATTAACAGAGGACAGATGCCGGATATTTCAAATGGCAGAAATACAGATTTCTTCTTTATAAATGAGGAAGCCCCTGAAAAAGCGGCAGATGTGATTGTGGAGCTGGTAAAAAAGAAACTGCCGGGTTTTTATCATGTTCCGGCAAACCAGATTCAGGTGCTGACGCCGATGCAGAAAGGCGTAGTGGGAGCGACGAACATGAATCTTATGCTTCAGGAAGCGCTGAACCCGCAGGGAGATGGTCTTAGAAGAGGAGGATTTGTGTACCGCCCGAAAGATAAAGTCATGCAGATTAAAAATAATTATGATAAAGAGGTTTTCAATGGAGATATTGGATTTATAGAATCCGTGGATATGCAGGAAAGAACATTGATTGTGAATTTCGATAACAGAAACATTGAGTATGATGTGACGGAACTGGATGAGCTGGTTCACGCATATGCTACAACGATTCATAAGGCCCAGGGTTCTGAGTATCCAATTGTGGTCATGCCGGTAATGATGAATCATTTTGTTATGCTTCAGAGGAACCTGATTTACACGGGAATTACCAGGGCAAAGAAAATCCTGGTCATAGTCGGAACCAAAAAAGCGCTGGCCTATGGGGTGAGGAACATAACGGTGACAAAGAGAAATACATTGTTGAAGGAACGTTTAGCCGGACGGGTATAGGAAATCCGCAATTTGAAGAGGACGATGAAGCAGGAAGCCCATTGTCTTTAGACAATGGGTAGTTCACAAAGTCGGAGTTATGATGAAAAAACAAGAGGAAAAAGA
>CAZGMH010000064.1:0-4925 GCA_964526765.1 uncultured Eubacterium sp. | reverse complement strand
GAGATTGACTGCAGGGATTTGTTTGGAGGCTGCGATACCAGGGAACGGATTATGATTTTTGAAATGATTTAAGTGAAGATACGGTCTCAAAACGAAAAAGAATTATAACAGTAAATCTTGAAAAACTACATGGATTGTGGTATTTTATCTGAGGAAATTGGAGCAGTACGGAAGGCTGTTTTGATTTTTCACAAATTAAGCGAGGATAAATAATAATTAATTACAAAGGGGAGGAAATGAAAAAATGTCTGAAACAACGAAACACAAAGAGGCGAATGCGGGTCCGCTTGGTTTACTGGGCTTTGGGATGACAACATGCCTGTTGAATTTACATAATGCAGGTATTATCGAGCTGTCAATTGTCATCATTGCCATGGGAATCGCCATGGGAGGATTGGCACAGGTTATCGCGGGTCTGATGGAGTTCAAGGCAGGCAATACTTTCGGCGCGACAGCTTTCACATCTTATGGATTATTCTGGTGGTCGCTGGTCATTATATTAATCAACCCAAAGGGATTGGCATCAGAAGCTGCTGACGGGGCGTCTATGGGATTTTACATGGTACTCTGGTGTATTTTTACGCTGTTTATGTTCATCGGTACGTTGAAAGCAAATCATGCAACACAGATTGTATTCGGAACGCTCACCATCCTGTTTCTGCTTCTTGCAATTGAGAAATTTACAGGCAGTGAGGTAGTGGGAATTATTGCAGGCATCGAAGGGATTTTCTGCGGTGCATCTGCGATTTATACGGCGGTTGCCGGTATTGTGGACGGTGAATTTAATAAGCCGATTATGCCGGTATAGGACAGCCAGGCAGCAGTATTGTAAAAAAGCGTGTTCAAGGGGGGAAAGAGAGGACGAAAATGGAGAAAAGAATTATTCAGGTTGAAGAAAAAGTGCCGGTAAAACAGTTGATCCCGTTGAGTATTCAGCACATGTTTGCTATGTTTGGGGCAACGGTTCTGGTACCGTTTGTGTTTGGTATCAATCCGGCTATCGTTTTGTTTATGAACGGTGTGGGAACGCTGCTGTTCATTTTGATTACGAAGGGCAAAGCCCCGGCGTATCTCGGTTCCAGTTTTGCATTTCTGGCGCCGGCGGGAGTTGTGATTGCGAAGTATGGATTTGAGTATGCCCAGGGTGGCTTTGTAGTTGTCGGTTTGTGCGGATGCCTGTTGGCGTTTATTATTTACAAATTCGGCACGAAATGGATTGATATTGTGCTTCCGTCAGCCGCGATGGGCCCGGTGGTTGCCTTGATCGGTCTGGAGCTTGCCGGTTCCGCGGCATCGACGGCAGGACTTACCGGAGTAGAGCAGGTAGATGCCAGAAATGTGATCGTTTTCCTGGTAACGCTGGGAGTGGCAATTTTCGGACAGTTATTGTTCCGCGGATTCCTGTCGGTCATTCCGATTCTGATTGCCATTATCGCGGGATATATTGCGGCTGCCTGCTGCGGATTGCTGGATTTTACAGCAGTGGCAGAAGCATCCTGGCTCGCTGTTCCGAATTTTCATCTGGCAAAATTTAAAGGAGATGCTATTTTGACAATTCTCCCGGTACTTCTGGTTATTACATCCGAACATATCGGACATCAGATTGTAACGGGAAAAATTGTCGGAAGGAATCTCATAAAAGATCCGGGACTGCACCGCTCTATTTTTGCGGATAATTTTTCCACCGCGATTTCCGGTCTGATTGGTTCGGTTCCTACTACGACCTATGGGGAAAATATTGGCGTTATGGCCATTACCGGTGTATATAGTGTCCGTGTAATTGGCGGCGCGGCGGTATTTTCCATTCTTATATCTTTTTGCGGAAAACTTTCGACTTTGATTAGTACGATACCCGGTCCGGTTATCGGCGGAATTTCTATTTTGCTGTATGGAATGATCGGTACGTCCGGTCTGCGTATATTAGTAGATAACCGGGTAGATTATGGAAAATCCAGAAACCTGATTCTCACATCTGTCATATTTGTCATCGGTCTTTCCGGAATTGCATTGAATATGGGAAATGTACAGTTGACAGGTATGGTTCTGGCATGTGTGGTAGGAATGGCGCTGAGCTTGATTTTCTATATTTTGGATAAATTACATTTGACAAATGAATGATTCAGCCATGGGTAAGTTATAAGGGGAACTTTTACAATGAAAAAATATACAATTGCCATCTGTCAGATGGATTCGCAGGATGACAAACAGAATAATCTGGAAATGGCCGGTTGGATGATTGATGAAGCAGCCAAAAAAGGCGCAGCGCTGGCAGCGTTCCCGGAAACAATGAATTTTATCGGCAGAGGGCTGCAGGCGCAGGCCGAAACGATACCCGGCCCTGCAACAGAATTTTTGTGTGGGAAGGCGAAAGAGCATGGTATCTGGCTTGTCGGTGGGAGCATTACTGAGAAAAACAGTAATGGGAAACCGAAGAATACGCTTGTATTTATTGATTCGGATGGAAATATTCGGTGTAAGTACAGTAAACTGCATATGTTTGATGTGGAAATTGAAAATGGTTCATCCTATCATGAATCTGACAATATTTGTGCCGGAGATGAAATTGTAATGGCGGATACGGAGCTGGGGCGTCTGGGATTTGCCATCTGTTATGACCTGCGTTTTGGAGAAATGTTCCGGCTTATGGCTTTGCGGGGAGCCCAGGTGATATATATTCCGTCCAGTTTTACAATGAATACGGGCAGAGACCACTGGGAAACGCTGCTTCGGGCGAGGGCGATTGAAAACGGGGTATATATTGCGGCGCCGAACCAGATTGGCAAAAAGGCGGGCATGACTGCCTGTGGCAGGTCTATGGTCATTGACCCATGGGGGAATGTGATTGCGCAGGCGGGAGACCGGCCGGGATGTATCACGGCAGAGATCGATCTGGATTATGTCGAAAGTGTCCGCGGTCAGATACCATCCCTGTTGAACCGCAGAGAAGATATGTATCACATGGACATAGGAAAAATTACGATTTACTAATATGGATAATCCCCGGAAACAGATAGATTCCGGGGATTATCTTAATGGCTATATTTTCTTTTGACGTTTCTTCCGTTATATATCCTGCTGTTGAAGTTACTATTTGTCCGCTTTAAGCCTTGCTTCCATTGCGTCAACAACGGTTTGGAGGACCTTGATGCGGGCATAATATTTAGAATTGCCCTCTACGATTGTCCACGGAGCGTAGGTTGTGGAGGTGCGCACAAGCATTTCATCGACGACTTTTTCATAGATATCCCATTTTTCGCGGTTCCGCCAATCCTCATCTGTGATTTTCCACTGTTTTTCAGGATTTTCCATTCTCTCCCTGAAACGGCGTTCCTGTTCGTCCCTGTCAATCTGAATCCAGAATTTCAGAACCACAGTTCCGTGCTGTACCAATTGCTGCTCCATGTCATTGATTTCCTGATAAGCGCGCTGCCATTCTTCCCTTGTACAGAATCCCTCGATACGCTCCACCATAACGCGTCCGTACCAGGTACGGTCAAAAATGGCGATATGGCCGTCTTTTGGGATGTTGTTCCAGAAACGCCACAGATAATGATGGACTTTTTCAATGTCATTTGCGGCAGAAGTCGGATGCACCCGATAACCGCGGGGATCCATTTTGGCGGTCAAACGTTTGATAGCGCCGCCTTTTCCTCCGGCGTCCCAGCCCTCGAAGCCGATGACAACAGGGATGCGTCTGCGGTAAAATTCCCCGTGCAGGGTGGCAATTTTATTTTGAAGCTCGGAAAGCTGTTCTTTATATTCCTCCCTGGTCAGAGATAAGTTCAAATCCACTTTTTGCAAACTGGATGTCCGAAGAATTTCACTGCCTCCTCCGGCAGGCGCGGGGGCGCCGCCATCAACCGAATATACAGGCTCCGGCTGCTCTGCCTTCCTTTGCAGCGCCGCCTGCAATGCCTGGATGACTGCTGTGTAGATTTTGACAGAGGCAAATTCCCGATCCATGGATTCCACCAGAGTCCATGGCGCATAAGAAGTATCTGTGTGTTCCAGCATTTCGTCATTCATTTTTTTATACGTGTCGAAATGTACATTGCGTTTCAGGTCATCTTTGGAAACGCGCCACGCGCTTGATTTGGAATCCATCAGTTTTTTGAAACGTTTTTTCTGCTCTTTCTGGTCGATGCACAGGAATAATTTGATGATAACAGCGCCGTCGGCAGTCAACTGGCGTTCAAAGGTATTAATTTCCTGATAAGCTTCAGCCAATTTGCTTTCCGGTGTAATCCCGTCAAAACGGTCGATCAGGACCTTGCGGTACCAGCTTCGGTCAAAAATGGCAATCTGCCCTTTCGCCGGTGTCTTTGTCCAGAAACGCCAGAGGAACGGGCGCATCCGTTCTTCTTCGGATTCGCGGCCCACAGAATTGACATAAAAACCTCTCGGGTCCAGAGCTTGAATTAATTTCCCGATTTGATACCCCTTACCGGCTGCGCCAAACCCCTCAAAGACGATTATCACCGGTATTTTTTCACTTTTGCATGTACGCTGCAGTTTTGCAAGTTCAGGCTCCAGAACATCCATGCGGGTTTTGTAATCTTTTTTTGACATTTTTTTTGTCAAATCAATTTGTTCTAACATAATAGACGTTACCTCCTCCTGGTATTTCTGTCATTATAATATAGAAATGAATGGATTTCTACTATTATAATGCGGCAATTTCCAATCTTTATTAAAATATAAAAAAGTATTGACGAATACATGTTTCCTATGCTATATTAGATGGGCGATGGAAGTAGGTCTTTTTTTTATGCCTAAAAAACAATTAGAGGTACACGTTGTGCATTTCTGATTGTCATGAACAAAGAAATTTAAGTGGAGGTGGAAAGTTGTGCGCGTAAGAATTACATTGGCATGCACGGAATGCAAGCAGCGTAATTACAACCTGACAAAGGATAAGAAAGCTC
>CAZGMH010000063.1:7518-10664 GCA_964526765.1 uncultured Eubacterium sp. | reverse complement strand
ATTTACAGCCGATTGGCATCCCGGTCTGTCCAAAGCGGTAATTAAAACTTTTCTACCAGTGCACCGCTTCGGTATGCCTCAAGCAATTCTTCCAGTTCAGCGATATTTTCCCGCAGCGCTTTTCCTGTATCCGTATCATTTACCGTCTTTCTTTTTACCACATTCTGCTCCATGACAATATGGGAATGGATGCAGGTCTCATTGAGTACGGTCTTTTCCATAGATTCAAAAGGTTCGTGTGCCGCCAGCAGCAGCCCGTAAGAGTTGTAAATCAATGTATATCCGGCGATGCCTGTTTTTGGCTGATATGCCTTGGAAAATCCGCCGTCGATAATCAACAGCTTCCCGCCGCATTTCACCGGCGATTCCCCTTTCTTTACCTCCACGGGCACATGTCCGTTGATAATATGAGAGCCCTGTGTCGGCAGTCCGAATTCTGTCAGAATACGGTCCACAACCTCCTCCTGCTCATATAACCGGTAATAGGGATTTTTGGGTTCCTCGTGGGTTTTTTTATCATCAATAAAATGACGTTCAAACGTCGCCATTCTCTCTTTGCCAAAAACCGGTGAATTTTTGTTTTCCCATATAAACCAGAGAATATCCTGGCCCTTTTTCTTCTCCACAGGATCCAAAGAATAGTATCCTTTTCTGGCGTAATGTTCCAGAATGTCATACAGCGCCTTTCCACTGTATATCTTTCCGAAAATGTTTACTTCCTTGAAGCTTCCGTCCTCATTCAGCGGTACACAGCCGTGATACAGAAGGTTTCCATTATATACTTTATAAAGGCTTCCCTTTGTATACAGGAAACGGATATGGCGCTGAAGCTTCTCACTGCCGAGAAAGCTTGTCCGCAGACGCTCTGCCACATCCTCTTCCTCCTGGGTCAGTTCATACGGATGCTCCATATCAATCGTCGGGAAATATGTATCGTTTAAGTTATATTCCCTGCCGTCCAGGACGATCGTACCCTTTTCCAGATTCATTTTGTCCAGCAAAAGCCGGTCCTGCATATCCCATTCAGGGTGCTCTTTTATCAACTGCCCCTCTAATTTAAACTGAATGACTGCGATAGCCTTATGCATCTTGGCGTCAATATCCGCCAAATCCCGGTCATAATTTTCATCGCTGATGTGGACACGGAAGGTTTTGCTGGCAGGTTTTTTATAACAATTCATGGCAAGACGCATCAGCGGAATCATATTGATGCCGTATGCATCTTCTAAAATGGAAAGATTGCCATAACGCGCAGAAATGCGCAGCATGTTGCACATGCTGGGCAAAGACCCCGCCGCTGCTCCCATCCAGAGAATATCATGATTTCCCCACTGGATATCCACGGAATGATGATGCATCAAATCATCTAAAATCAGATGAGGATAGGGACCGCGGTCAAAAATATCTCCCACCACATGCAGATGGTCTACCGTAAAACGCCGGATTAAATAACAGAAATCCGTAATCAATTCCCCTGCCCTTCCTGTGTGGATGACAGAGTTGATAATTTCGTTATAATAAGCTTCCTGATCAGCCACATCCGGACGTCCGGTCATCAGTTCTTCGATAATATAAGCAAAATCCTTTGGCAGAGATTTGCGTACTTTCGAACGGGTATACTTTGAAGAAGCATTTTTGCAGACGCGGATCAGCCGGAAAATCGTTACTTTATACCAATCCTCCAGATTTTCCCGCTCCTTCAATCTGCTTTGAATCTGCTTGATTTTCAATTCAGGATAATATATCAGCATCGCAAGCGTACGTTTCTCCGGGATTCCCAGGGAACTGCCAAATTCATCCTCAATTTTGTTCTGAATCGCCCCGGAGCCATTGCACATCACATGCCGGAACTGTTCATACTCCCCATGGACATCCGTAATAAAATGTTCTGTTGCCTTCGGCAGACTCAAAATTGCCTTCAAATTGACAATCTCCGTCGCGGCAGCCGGAATATTCGGATACTGTTTCGCCAAAACCTTCAGATATTTCATATCTGCATCTTTCACCTTGATATCCCCCTTATTTTTATCTTATATCCCTTATTTTATCTTATATCCTCACTGCCTGATCACATCTGACATATCATAATATCCTGCCGGTTTTCCCGCAAGATATTTTGCAGCTTCAATGGCTCCCTTTCCAAAGACAGCTTTTGAATAAGCGGTGTGCTTAAACGTAATGACCTCGTCGGTTCCCGCAAAAATCACTTCATGCTCGCCCACGATATTGCCGCCGCGGACAGCCTGAATACCGATCTCATATTTCTCCCGTTTTTTGCGTTCCCGGGTACGGTCATACTTATATGCATAATCCTGTTCCAACGCCTCATTTATGGAATCCGCCAGCGCAATGGCGGTTCCGCTCGGCGCATCCAGCTTTTGATTGTGATGCTTCTCCACAATCTCCATATCGAATCCTGCCGGAGCCAGCGTTTTCGCCGCATTTTTCAGCAGCTCCATCAATGTATTGATGCCCAGGGACATATTTGCGGATTTCAGGACCGCTACTTTTGTGCTTGCCTCCTTTACCGCGCTTAACTGTTCCTCTGAAAGCCCGGTCGTGCAGACAACTACGGGAATCTGCTTTTCCACACTATACTTTAATAATGCGTCGATACAGCTTACATGGGAAAAATCAATAATCGCGTCCGCCGCCGCATCACATTCCCAAATCGAAGCAAACACCGGATACCCAAAACGTCTGTCCGTGCAGATATCGACGCCGGCTGCAATCTCGATATCCGGGTCAGCCTCGCACAGGCTGCTGACTACGGCTCCCATATGTCCATTACAGCCGTTCATAATTACTCTTGTCATATTTTTCATCCTTCTTTATTTTAATAATCCGAAATTAATCAACTCCTGACGAAGAACTGCTTTGTTTGCATCTTCCATCTCAGAAAGCGGGCCTCTCAATGGGCCTGCCTGCATTCCAAGCATACTCATAGCTGCCTTTACCGGAATCGGATTTACTTCACTGAACAGAGCATTCACCAGCGGAATTGCATCCAACTGAATCTTCATCGCTTTCTGACGGTCGCCCTCCAGATATTCCATAACCATGTCGTGAGTCTGACGCGGAGCCACATTGGACAATACGGAAATAACGCCGATTCCTCCAATAGAAAGCAGCGGCAGCACCTGTCC
>CAZGMH010000063.1:0-7418 GCA_964526765.1 uncultured Eubacterium sp. | reverse complement strand
CAATGACAATTGCGTCTGTTCCGTTATCAATCTGGTAATTGATATTCGTCTCCAACGCATCATAGTCAACCTCATAATTGTCTTTCATCGGCGTCACAATCGCAACACCTGCTCCCTTGAAAATAGGCATTTTCTTATCCTCCTGAATTAATTATTTTTTACGGCAGGGCTTTTTACACAGGACAGCATTTTTCTCAAATCCGCACAGACCTTTCCAGGAACCTTTGCGGGCTGAAAATATTCTGTCACATAAAAAGGACCAACATTGACGCCGGTCCCTGAAATTCTAACTGTAAAAGCCGATTTTCTCTATTCCAGTGATAGCGCCCCATCGTTATTCGATGACAGTCACAGCATTATTCATGCTGCGCCCAAGTAATATACATCCGAAATTGTACATCCTTTCGGCGCGATTCCCTTTCTCCTGCCCTCCTCTGCCTTTCGGTGCATACGACAGCCTACTCTTAAATCGCGCAACCTCTATCAAACTAATATTGTGTGCTAAATATAGCACTTTCATTCAAAAATGTCAACCGCCAGCCCCTTTTTACGCTAACCTTTTTTAACACAAATTTCATAAACGAAGTCTGCATGGGAAATGATCGGCTCGCTTATGACACGGCCGGTCATAATTAAATCTGTCTCCTCTGACTTCGCCTCAATCAGATGAATCAGTTCCTCGTCGGAAACAATGTTCTGATCCAGCAGTCCCAGCACTTCATCCAGGATCAATGTGCTGCACTCACCCGTCTGAAGCACCTTGCGGGCATAATTCATCCCGTTTTTCATATTCATCTGTTCTTCAAACTGTTCCTGCTCAGATAATTCATCATAAAACTTCTCTGATTTCTGGAACCGGAATAATCGTATTTCCGGCTCCAAACGGCGGATAAAACTGATTTCATCATCATCTTTCTGCTTTAAAAATTGTATGATCACAACAGAACCATCTTTACTGGCTTCATGTATGGCATACCCCAGCGCCGCAGAAGTTTTTCCGCGTCCATCGCCATAATACACCTGTACCTTTCCTGTACTCATGGTTTCCTCCTCTGATTCCCTGACCGCTCATCTTTACAAATTCATTTATTCCTGTTTATATTTGCTGATGGGTAAGCAGTATAGCACAATATGGAAAAAAATGCAACTTTCTCTGAATTTGATTTCACTCCGAATATCCTCTGTTTTTTGCCGCGGGTTTATGAATTTTCCAGCAGATCCACCTTGCTGACAGAAACTTCATAAGCAACACGGCGTTCCGCCTCTTCCTCATTTATGCGCTTTACATATTCCCGGCTTTGAATGCGTCCCAAAATCTGAATATGGCTGCCCACTTCAAATCCGGACGCGAACCTGGCGTTGCGTCCCCAGCAGATACATGGTATGTAATCGGATTTTCCATAAGAACGGTTTACCGCCAGCAATACATCCGCAATTTCCCTTCCCAGAGGCGTTTTCCGGTAAATTGGCTCTTTGCAAATGTAACCGTCCAGAAATATCTGATTTGTCTTTTCATTTTCATCAATTTCGTCCAAAAACTCCAGTTCCCTGACAAAAACGGACAATACAAGGCGGTTTTTCTTTTCCTCATGACGGTTATACGAGCGGAATTGTCCGGTCACACGGATTAACTGCCCCATATAATCCTCCTCCGTATTTACAAGACGCTCCGACACCATCAGCGGAATATAATCCGCATAATTGCTCAGTCGGTTCACCGCAATATCTACCATATAAAATCCCTCGCCGAACACCTCATGGCTGAACTGAAATTCGGAGACAATCTCTCCCATCATGGATACCTGGTTGTTTTCAAACAATTTATCTGTCATCTTCGTAAGCTCCCTTCTTCACATGTACTTTCTCTGTGCTTTCAATTTATTCTTATTTTCTATTTTTAGAACTGCAAAACTCTGCAATTGCCGGCCTCATCACTGTACCATGTCTCCACTGCATATTTTCCACAAATGGGTCGATAATTTTTTATCACCTGTCGACCGTTTCCGGCAGCTTATTCAGGAAAAATCTTCAGGCTCTTTCGACAGCTTATCCGCAAAAAAATCCGCAAAAAACCGGCTTATACTTATCCGCAAAAAATCTTGTCAAATCGGGAGAATATGGTATACTGAATTAGTTTCCCTTTTGGAATAGGAGTTTTTACGCAAAAACAGAAAGAAGGATACATTATATGAAAACAAAAAGAGAGGATATCCGTAACATCGCAATTATCGCCCATGTCGACCACGGCAAAACAACGCTGGTGGACGAATTGCTGAAGCAATCCGGCGTATTCCGTGAAAACCAGGATGTGCAGGAGCGCGTCATGGATTCCAATGATATTGAGCGGGAGAGAGGAATCACAATTCTTTCCAAAAATACGGCAGTATTTTATAAAGGTACAAAAATCAACATTATCGACACTCCGGGACACGCGGATTTCGGCGGTGAAGTGGAACGTGTCTTAAAAATGGTAAACGGCGTTATTCTGGTGGTGGATGCTTTTGAAGGCGCGATGCCCCAGACCAAATTCGTATTAATGAAAGCGCTCGACCTGGATCTTCCGGTCATCGTCTGTATCAATAAAATTGACCGTCCCGAGGCAAGACCGGACGAGGTCATTGATGAAGTCCTGGAATTATTCATGGATTTGGATGCATCCGATGAACAGCTCGACTGTCCGTTTGTGTACGCCTCCGCAAAACATGGTTATGCCATGCTGAATCTCGATGATGATCCAAAGGATATGACGCCGCTGTTTGAGACAATCATCGATTACATTCCGGCGCCGGAAGGCGATCCGGACGCCAATACCCAGGTATTGATCAGCACGATTGATTACAATGAATATGTAGGCCGTATCGGTGTCGGCAAGGTAGACAACGGCTGTCTGAAAATCAATCAGGATGCCGTCCTGGTCAACGCCCATGAGCCGGACAAGCAAAAAAAGGTCCGCATCAGTAAATTATATGAATTTGACGGTTTAAACAAAGTAGACGTCAAAGAGGCAAACATCGGCTCCATCGTTGCGATTTCCGGTATCGCGGACATTCATATCGGAGATACGATATGCTCTCCTGAAAACCCGGCGGCAATCCCGTTCCAGAAAATTTCCGAACCGACCATCGCCATGAATTTTATTGTCAATGACAGCCCGCTTGCCGGACAGGAAGGGAAATACGTAACCTCCCGTCATATCCGGGACCGTCTTTTCAGGGAGTTAAATACGGACGTTTCCCTGCGGGTAGAGGAAACAGAAAACGCAGACAGTTACAAGGTGTCCGGACGGGGCGAACTTCACCTGTCTGTCCTGATTGAAAATATGCGCCGGGAGGGATACGAATTTGCGGTCAGCAAGGCAGAGGTACTCTACCATACCGACGAAAACGGCAAAAAGACAGAGCCGATGGAACTCGCCTATGTGGACGTGCCGGATGAATTTACCGGCGTTGTGATAGAAAAATTAAGCCAGAGAAAAGGTGAACTGCAGAACATGGGAAGCATCAGCGGCGGCTATACGCGTCTGGAATTTAAAATTCCTTCCCGGGGTCTGATCGGATACCGGGGGGATTTCCTGACTGACACAAAGGGAAATGGGATCATCAACACGATTTTCTCCGGTTATGAGCCATACCGCGGCGATATCCAATACCGCAAGCTCGGTTCCCTGATCGCATTTGAATCCGGCGAATCCGTCGCCTACGGTCTGTTTGCCGCCCAGGAGCGGGGCGCCCTGTTTATCGGTCCCGGCGAGCGCGTATACTCCGGCATGGTCGTTGGGCAGTGTTCCCGTGCAGAGGACATCGAGCTAAATGTGTGCAAGAAAAAACATCTGACCAACACACGTTCTTCATCTGCCGACGAAGCGCTGACATTGACGCCGCCCCGGATTTTAAGTCTCGAACAGGCGCTTGATTTCATTGATACGGATGAGCTTCTGGAAGTAACTCCCAAAAGCCTGCGTATCCGCAAAAAAATTCTGGACCCGACCCTGAGAAAACGGGCTGCCATGAGAAAATAGACATTGCCTTAAAACAACAGGTCTCTGCCGCTGTGGCAGGGACCCGTTTTATTTCACAGGAAAATACTCTGATTGAGAATCATTTCTATCCTCAGCCAGAGCATTTTTTCTATAACCATGAAAAATTTTCATGCCTTTATTATAATGCTTTCATTCTGTCCAACGCTGCAAGGGTATTTTCATAGCTTCCGAACGCTGTCAGACGGAAATATCCTTCTCCGCTCGGTCCAAATCCGGAACCCGGAGTTCCCACTACATTCGCTGTCTCAAGAAGATAATCAAAAAATTCCCAGGAGGTCATACTGCCCGGAGTTTTTAACCAGATGTATGGGGCGTTCACACCGCCGAACACCTCAAATCCCGCCTCCTGCAGGCCATTCTTGACAGCGTTCGCATTTTTCATATAATAAGCGACCTGCTCCTTTAACTGTGCTTTGCCCGCTTCGCTGTAAACAGCCTCGCCGGCGCGCTGTACGATATATGGAGCCCCATTAAATTTGGTCCCGTGGCGTCTTGCCCACATCTGATTCAGGGACACGCCGCCGCATTTTAATTCTTTCGGAACTACCGTGTAGCCAAGACGTACCCCGGTAAATCCCGCATTTTTTGAAAAACTCTTTACCTCGATGGCACATGTTTTTGCACCTTCACATTCATAGACGGAATGCGCCACATTTTCCTCGGAAATATATGCCTCATAAGCGCCGTCATAAATAATAACTGCTCCTACTCTATTTGCATAGTCTACCCATTCCTGAAGCTGCTCTTTCGTGATAGTCGTACCGGTCGGGTTATTCGGCAGGCACAAATAAATCATGTCCGGCGCTTCTTTTGGGAACTCCGGCACAAAATTATTTTCTTTTGTACACGGCATATAAATTACATTGCTCCACATCTCCGTCGCCGGATCATATGTACCGGTTCTTCCCGCCATAACATTGGAATCCACATAAACCGGATAAACCGGGTCGCACACTGCAATGCGGTTATCCCCGGAAAAAATCTCCTGAATATTTCCGGAATCGCTTTTCGCGCCGTCAGATACAAAAATTTCATCTGCACTGATATCACAGCCTCTTGCTTTGTAATCATTTTCCACAATGGCATTGCGCAGGAAGTCATATCCAAGGTCCGGCGCATATCCGCGGAAAGTCTCTGCCTTGCCCATCTCATCAACAGCCTTGTGCATCGCATCAATAATCGCCGGCGCGATTGGCTGTGTGACATCACCGATCCCGAGACGGATCAGTGTCTTTTCCGGATTTGCTTCCTGATAAGCGTTCACTTTTTTCGCAATGGTACTGAAAAGATAACTGCCCGGAAGCTTCTGGTAATTCGTATTTACTTTAAACATTTTTTACAACTCCTTCAATTTATATTTTTAAATAATTTTTTTTAAAATTCAATTTCAGTAATCCATCATACTCAAAATCATCTGCGCCGTATCCGCAAAGCTGGTGCCATTATCCATACTGGTCTTTTGCAGATAGCGATGCGCCTCTTCCTCGGTCATATTATTCCGGTTCATCAGAATGTCCTTTGCCCTGTTGATCAAATCCTGTTCCTCCCTGGAACGCTTTCTCGGCATAGATTTCCGTTTTTTGCGCCTTCGCTCCACCGTGTAGGCAACCATTTCCAGCGTAGATATCAGTTCATGTACCTTCAGCGGGAGGGCAAGGCTCACAACATCAGAAGCGCCGTTTTCATTCCACTGGGACTTTGACGAAATTACAATCATTTCAAATCCCGGAGGGAGATAGCTTTTCAGTTCCCAGTACATCATATCAGGAAGCCGATACGCACAGATGACTATGCCATCCTGCAGTTCATTGGCATCCTGTATAACCTGGGCGCCGCCGGCGCAGACTCCGACAACCTGATAACCGTTTCTGACCAATATATTTTTGATATTTTTCCCATTTTCAATTTTGGGAAATGCAACAATAATCTTCGTCAAAACTCAACCTGCCACCTTTTTAAAATTTGCCCAGATATTCATCAATCTCCCATTGGCTTACAGCCCTGCAGTATGCATCCCATTCTTTTCGTTTTGCCGCCGCATACGCAGAGGTAATATGATCTCCGAGGACACTTCTGACAAATTTATCTTTCTCCATTGCATTAACCGCTTCTTCCAGACTGGATGGCAGGGAGCGGATCTCCAGCGATTCCTTTTCTTCCTCCGTCATATTGAAAATATTCTGCTGAATATTTTGCGGAGGCATAATCTGATTGCGGATGCCGTCCAGACCTGCCGCCAGGCAGAGGGCAAGAGTCAGATACGGATTTGCCGCAGAATCGGGACTTCTGAGTTCAACCCGCATACCATTTTCACGGACGGACGGCACGCGGATCAGCGGGCTCCTGTTTTTCACAGACCAGGTAATATGAATCGGAGCCTCAAATCCGGAAACCAGACGCTTATAGGAATTTACCAGCGGATTTGTAATCGCTGTCATACTATAGACATGCTTCATCAGACCTCCGATGAAATAATATGCCTCCCTGCTCAATCCAAATTCATCATCCGGATCCGCAAAAATATTTTTTCCGTCCCTGGACAATGACATATTGATATGCATACCGGAGCCATTGATGCCTGCTTTTGGTTTTGGCATAAAGGTTGCGTGCATTCCATGACGCTTTGCAATCGTCTTTACCGCCAGCTTAAATGTCATAATATTATCCGCCGCGTGAAGGGCCGGTTCATACTTAAAATCGATTTCATGCTGGCCCGGAGCCGCTTCATGATGACTTGCCTCAATCTCAAAGCCCATCTCTTCCAGTGTAAGCACCATATCACGTCTCGCATTTTCTCCGAAGTCATTCGGTCCCATCTCGAAATACCCTGCTTTTTCATTGGAAATTGTAGTGGGGCAGCCATTGTCATCCGCATTGAACAGGAAAAATTCGCATTCCGGCCCCACGTCAAAGATATATCCCATATCGTGAGCTTTCTGAATTACCCTGCGCAGCACATAGCGCGGGTCGCCTTCAAACGGCGTTCCCTCCGGACGGTAAATGTCACAAATGATACGCGCCACTTTCCCCTGCTGCGGACGCCATGGGAAAATCGTAAATGTGTCCAAATCGGGGTGCAGATACATATCAGATTCCTCGATACGCACAAAGCCTTCAATAGAAGAACCGTCAAACATACATCTGTTGTCCAGCGCCTTTTCCAACTGGCTGCTCGTGATAGCCACATTTTTCATCCCGCCGAAAATGTCAGTAAACTGCAGGCGGATAAACTCTACATCTTCTTCCTCCACCATCCGCATAATATCATTTTTTGTATATATACTCATCTTTATCCTCCTTTTATATAAAAAAAGCCGACAAAATCCCTGCAAGCAGACGTCTTTGCCAACTTTTTAATCCTCTCATTCATGATATCATT
>CAZGMH010000062.1:0-10749 GCA_964526765.1 uncultured Eubacterium sp. | reverse complement strand
CCGGCAAGCAATAAGACCAAAATCAGAAAAAATATAAAAACTTTTGTTTTCTTCATTCCCTTTACCTCAAAATCCTGCATAAATCAAATCAACCGCCTGATACCCGGAACCATATGCGCCAAAAATAATCACCGCAAAAATCAGCACATAATAAATACTCCATCGCAGAGCTATGTGGGCGCCCGCAAGACGCGCTCTCACGTCTATGCCTTTTTCTTTCATACATTCCACGATTGCCACAACTATAACGCCCATTATAATAGCAAGATAATCCGCTTTTCCGATTCCAAGTCCAAGCAGTCTTCCGTCCCACAGCTCCTGCAGATGAAATTCGCTGAACATACTGCGAAACATCTGTATGCCAATCCGCAGACCGTTTGCCCGGAAAAAAAGCTCTCCCACAAAGATAATGACCCATGTCTTCAACACCCGGAATACCTGATAGTACCATGCTTTTTCCTTAATATGCAAAAGTTTCAGTATCCTGTCTCTCACAGGCTCTATGATAATTCCGAGAAGAATAATCACAAAATAATAAATTCCGTAAAAAATGTAGCTCCATTTCGCACCGTGCCACAGACCGTTGCACAGCCACACCGGCAGCAGCGCCATCGCAGAAGTTCCCACCTTTGTGACATATTTTCCCAGGTGCTTTTTGCCGAATTTGTTCCATTTTTTTACCGTATCCGATACGGAGACCGGGTAAAAAATATATGCTTTAAACCATGCGCCCAGCGTAATATGCCATCTGCGCCAGAATTCCGACGCATCTTTGGAAAAGAACGGCTGCCTGAAATTTTCCGGCAGGGTAATGCCGAACAATGTGCCGCTTCCGATTACAATGTCCATACAGCCGGAAAACTCCATGTATAACTGTATCGTATAGGCAATCGCCGCCACTGCAATCATGACGCCGTGATAATTTCCATAATTGCCATACAATTCCTCGACCACTACATACAGCCTGTCCGCAACTACCATTTTTTTAAACAGTCCCCAGAAAATCCTCACAAATCCTTCCGATAGATTTTTCGCTTCCAGAGGACCGCAATCCCACAATTTCTGTGCGGTCTGGTTATAGCTGCATATTGGTCCTTCCATAATCTGCGGGAAAAATGCCAGATACAGGGCAAGTTTCCAGAAATTGTCTTCTGCCTTAATCTTTCCCCAGTATACATCCGCCATGTATCCGACAGCCTCAAGGGTATAAAAGGAAATCCCGATGGGAAGAAGAAGTTTTTTCCCTTCCAGCGCAAAGGGAAGATGGACAAAACCAAACAATACATTGAGATTTTCGGCAAGGAACCGGTTATATTTCAGATACGCAAGCACCGCCAGCAAAATGCCGATTCCAAGCACAAGCACGCCCCGCTGCAGTTTTCGGTATTTCTTCCGTACATCCGCCCGGTTCGCTTTTTCCGTCTGAGCGATTTCTGCGCCTTCCCTGTCCTTCAATCTCGCCAGCCATATTCCGGCGTAGTGCGTCAGCATCGTCACCGCAAAAAGATATACTACCAGCTTCTTGCTGATGGAAATAAAAAACAGATAACTGCACACCAGAAGAACTCCCCGTCTCCATCTCTGCGGTGCAAACCGGTACAGGAGAAGGACAACGGGGAGAAACAGGCACAGATACAGTGTCGTATGATATGCCATTTTTAGTTCTCCTTAAGTCGCTGAATCATTTCCCACATAGCCTGTACAGAATTAAAATTTTCCGGAACCATTTCTGCCGCCTCGATACGGACGTCAAAGTTGTCCTCAATTTCCGATACCAGAGTGATAACGCCAAAGGAATCCAGAATATGATCGTCAATCAGCTTTTTTTCATTCTCATAATCGATATCCGGGTCCATCTCCATTAAAATTTCCATCAAAGTTTCCATCTTACAAGTCCTCCTCAGACATATTCCATTTATATGTTGGCTGGCTTTCCCTTAATAGTTTCCAGCCTTCCTTACTGCCGTACAATACTGCCGCAGGCAGTGCATGGCTCAAAAACAGGGCCATTCCCTCTGTCATTGCATACGCGCCGGTGCGTCCAAATATCAGGACGTCCCCTTCTTTCGCCTCTTTGATCGGAAGGGACTGGCACAAAATATCATTCACACTGCATAATGCGCCGCAAACTGTCCAGTTTTCCTCCTCCCCCTCTTTTGGCCTTGGCGGGCTGATCTGCACATAAGGCCGATACATCCCCCGAATCTGCCCGTCATAGTTAATCTGATGGTTTCCTCCATCCACGATACAGTAATTTTTTCCTTTGTTTCTCTTTACATCCCTGATCTTCGTGAGATAGTAACCGCACACAGCAGCCATAGCACGCCCCATTTCCAGGGTAACATGACCTTTCCATTTCATATTTTGAACCATCTCTGATAATTCATGCAGAGATTCATCTGATGTAACGTCCAGCTTTTTATCCGGGAAATAAGAGATTCCAAGTCCCGGCCCATATTCCAGCTCCTTCACCGTAAATCCGCATTCTTCCTTTAATCTCTCAAAAAAGGAATCCAGGTAATCCAGCTCCTTCTGAATCAGATTCAGCGATTTTTTCTGCGTCCCGGAAAAATAATGGATACCCTCTATCTCCATAAAGGGATACAGATGCCGGGCATTGATAATATCAATAACCGCCTGCTCATCCATCCCAAACTGATTTCCACTGGTCAGGCGCGGATATACATGTATCACTTTCTGATGCTCTTTACACCAATTTGCAAGAATCCGGAACTGCTGCATAGATTCTATCGTGTATGCTCCCCGGCTTCCGACATAATCAAGTATCTGCTCTATGTCCTCCCGTTTCTTCATGACGCCGGAAATCAACAGCTTCTCAGGTTCTACGTTCAGACTTTTGCATATCTGAAATTCTCCCATAGAACATACTTCCACTTTTCCCGTCATCCCGGACATTTGCAAAGTCAGAAAAGGGTTTGCCTTCATCGCATAGCACAGGCCAATCTTTTCATCCAGGGCGCGGCGCATCCGGTTTATTTCGTCTGTCAGAATATCCATATCAAAAATATACAAAGGCGTTCCATAATGGCGGATGGCATATTCTAATTGTTCCATTTCCATCTGCTTACTTCACCATCCTTTCCAACAGGCAGCTTCTATCCATCTTTCCGTTTTTGGTAAGCGGAATCTCATCTACCCTGATGAGTTTTGCAGGTATCATATAGACTGGGAGCTTCCGCTTCATTGCTCTGCGAATCTGTATGCTTTCCTGATTTCCCACAAAAAAACCTATAATCCGGTTATTTGCCTTATCGAAAACACAGCAGGACTTTTCTACGCCCTCCACGCTCATCATGCTTCTCTCGATTTCCTCAAGCTCAATCCGATGGCCCATATGCTTAATCTGAAAATCTGTCCTGCCTGCAAAATACAGATTTCCGTCCTCTCCAAAAACCCCGACGTCGCCGGTTCTGTACATTCTCTCCCGGCTGTCAGCAGAGCCATAAAATCCAAATCGTTTCTGCGTCTCCTCCTGATTATGATAATAGCCTTCGGAAATCGATTCTCCTGCCACACAGATTTCTCCGCTTTCTCCCCGGGAAGTTATTTCTTCTCCCTTTCCGTTCAGCAAAAATACGTTCCTCCCCGGAAACGCTTTTCCGATGGGTATTTTCTCTTCGTCCTGAAATTTCCTGTCAATCACATAATAAGTACAGTTACATGTAATCTCCGTCGGTCCATAAAGATTCACAAACATTGCTTTTGGCAGGGCTTCCTGCCATTTTCGAAGCTGCTTTGCCGGCATGACTTCTCCGCTGAACATTACTTTTTTCACATGTTCGGGAACGCGGTATTCCAGCCCCTTCATCATGGAGATGAGACAAAGGGCAGATGACGCCCATATCATTGTCGTAATCTGCATGTCGCACAGATAATCCAGCAGTCTCGGCGGCGTCGAAAACAGTTCCCTGGATACCAGAACCAATGCCGCTCCTGTCATAACAGCCGAATAAATATCCTTTACCGACACATCAAAATCAAAGGGAGCCTGATTTGCAAGCCTGTCCTCTGACGTAATTGTAAACAATTCCGTGAAATGACTGATAAACCGGATGACCGCGCCGTGGCTCACAATAATGCCTTTTGGCGTTCCGGTAGAACCCGAAGTAAAAATACAGTACAACAGCGTTTTTTCGCTCATCTCATTTCGAATTGCCGTGAGCTTTTCCATGTCGGCATCTTTGCTCATCAGCGTTTTCTCCAACAGCGCTTTTCCGCTGTACCCCGCCTCCTGTAAAATTTGCAGGTGTTCCTCGGAGGTCACTACCGTTTTTGCTTTTGTCGTTCCCAGAATCTGCCCGATTCTCCCGCCCGGCAGCCCCGGAGATACCGGAACATAAAAGCATCCCGCATAAACCGTTCCCAGCATAACCGCCAGCGTATATACGCTTTTCTCCATCAATACAGGCACCGGGCTCCCCGGCTCCGTATGTCTGCTGAGCGTACCCGCAATTTTTTGTGAAAGCTGTTTTAATTCCATCCAGCTAAGACACCTGTTCCCGTCGTTGACTGCCTCTTTGTTTGGATAGAGCATCGCCGTCTTTTCCAGATAATCCAATATCGTACTCATATTCTGCTCCTTCCACTTAAATTTTCAAAAACTCCGGGGTTTCACTGTATCCCAATATACTATGGAATTCTTAAGAATTTATGAAAAAAAGTAAAATTATTCTGTAAGATATTTGCAGAATATTTTTTCTGTAAACGGACGGAACTGCTGCCGAAAAGTGGTACTATTTACAGCCATCCACGCCTCATTCGCAAAACTCGCTGCTACGCAGCTTCTGCACCCCGCTTTGCGGTGTGCGTTTTGCTCATGCGGGGTACTACGTTTCTTTTTTTATGTCTATAATGAGAGGGGAACGACAGCCTAAAACGCTGTCGCTCCCCTCTTATTTCTCTTGATTACCGATCCCACTTATCGCACAATGCGTTAATCTGATCCGCAAACTTTGCCATATCCTTATTGGCAATTTCTTTATTCTTGTGAATGACGGCGATTAAGCGCTGTCCCGCAGCCACAAGGCGGTCAAATACAGTGGAAGCCGCTTTCGCTTTCTTTTTCTTCTCAGCCAGCTTTCTGCTGCCCTGAACAATACATGCATTTTTCCAGAGGTCATAAATATCGCCGCTGTAGGGGGCGACCGCATCCACACCGACGGCAGATGAAATATGCGCCGCAAAACTGTCGCATACACTGTCCTCGCCATGTACCACAAAAATGCGCTTTGGCTTTTCTTTCATCCCCTGTACCCACGCGGTCAGATGATCCTTATCCGCATGGCCGCTGATGCCCGGGAGATTCAAAATCTCCGCCTTCACCTGCACGGTCTCGCCGAACAGTTTTACTTCGCTGGCGCCATTCAGCAAATTGAACCCCAAAGTGCCCGGTACCTGATACCCCACAAACACAACCGTACATTCCTCCCTCCACAGATTATGCTTCAGGTGATGCCGGATACGCCCTGCCTCGCACATACCGGACGCGGAAATAATCACTTTCGGATGCATATCAAAATTGATTGCCCTGGAATCATCGCTGGTAACTGATTTTTTCAAACCAGGAAACTGGATCGGATTGATACCGCTTTTTATCATATCCAGGTCTTCCTCCCGGAAACATTCCAACACATTTTTATTGAATATGCTTGTAGCCTCCACGGCGAGCGGACTGTCCACATATACCTCAAAATTCTGAAAAGAAGAGAGCATCTTCTCCTGTTTGATTCTCCTTAAATAATACAGCATCTCCTGGGTACGCCCCACAGAAAACGCGGGGATGACCACGTTGCCGCCCCTGGAAAATGTGTTGGCGAGTACCCGGGCAAGCTCCGCCGCATAATCCGGGGGGACATCATGATTGCGGTCCCCGTAGGTAGACTCCATAATCAGATAGTCAGCGGATTCGGGGATTTCCGGGTCTTTAATCAATGCACGGTTTCCATTGCCCACATCCCCGGAAAACACCAGCTTACAGGTCCTGCCGTCCTCTGTCGCCCACATTTCAATAAAAGATGAGCCGAGCAGATGTCCCGCATCCCGGAAACATACGGTCAATTCATCACAAACGCGTACCTTTTTGCCATAGTCGCAGGGGATAAAATAATTCAGCACGCCCTGGGCATCGTTCACGGTGTACATCGGCACGATCTCCTGCCTCCCTGCACGTTTTGCTTTCCGGTTTTTCCATTCAGCCTCAAATTCCTGAATGTGCGCGCTGTCTTTCAGCATAATATTACAGAGCTGCGTTGTGGCGTTCGTCGCAAAAATCTGTCCCCGGAAACCTCTTGCATACAACAGGGGCAAAAGGCCGGAATGATCGATATGGGCATGTGTCACAAATACATAATCAATGGCCGCGGCGTTTACCGGTATTTCCTGATTTTCATAAATATCCGCCCCCTGCTCCATGCCGCAGTCGACGAGAATATGTTTTTCCCCGATCTGCAGATAGTGACAACTCCCTGTTACCTCATGTGCTGCTCCGATAAATTCAAGACGCATGTGAAATTCCCCCTTTTTTATTTTTTTCTGGCGTCCGGGAAGCTTTTATTTCCCTTCCAGATAATATATGAACTGCTGGGCTGTCCTGCCGGAAATACCTCCGTGGCTTAGTTCCCATTTATTCGCTTCGCTTTTCAGTTCTTCCTCCGGCATGGAAATGCCCGCCCTTTCCGCAAGCTGGATAACGATATCGAAATATTCTTTCTGGCTCGGTTTGGAGTAATTGATCGTAACGCCAAAGCGGTTTACCAGGGACAGTTTTTCCTGCATCGTATCGGAACGGTGCATACCGTTATCCTGCTCCATATCGTTTCTGTCGCTCCACGTCTCTTTAATGAGATGGCGGCGGTTGGACGTCGCGTAAATCAGAATATTGTCCGGTTTTGTCTCCACCCCGCCCTCGATGACCGCCTTCAAAAATTTGTATTCAATTTCAAATTCCTCAAAGGACAGATCGTCCATATAGATAATGAACTTGTAATTGCGGTTTTTCACCGCCGCTATCACATTTGATAAATCCTTAAACTGATGCTTATAAATTTCTATCATACGCAGGCCGTAGTCATAAAATTCATTGACAATCGCTTTGATACTGGTAGACTTTCCGGTTCCGCTGTCCCCAAAAAGCAGCACGTTATTTGCCTTTTTGCCATCCACAAACGCCTTTGTGTTATCCACCAGCTTTTTCTTCTGGATCTCATACCCCACCAGATCGGAAAGCATAACCTTTTCCATATTATTGATCGGAAGGAATACCAGGCTGCCATCTGTCCTGTCCTGAATACGGAAAGCCTTATTCAGACCAAACATGCCCACTCCGTAATCTTTATAAAAACCGGTGACCGCCCCAAAAAAGCCTTCCGCATCCGCTGCCCGTTCGAGCCTGGCGCTCAAAGCCTGCACTTTCTCACTGACATTTTTATTATACATCAGCTCTTTTTTCTCAATCGCATGATAGTTTGAAATCAGGGAGAAACAGTCGATGCCAAGCGCCGTCTCAATCTGTGAAAAATCATAGTCAAATAACGCCTTCACCGCCGCAAAATCATTGCGGGCAAAATGGTTGACGCTTCCGTCGTTTGCCCCGACTTTTTCACAGGTAATGCTAAACGGGTTTTCGTTTGTGATCAGGAAATACGCCAGATAATTGTGCCACAGATTATGGTCGAAGCCGAAATCCGTAGCCAGCGTCAGCAGACGTTTTATCTGCGTATAAACCTTTCGCGTCAATACCGCATGGCTGGATTCCCCTTCCTCAAAATCCCGGAAAATCTCTCCCATCTGGTACAAAATACAATCTTCCTCTATATCTCCATACATAATTAATTTTGCAATTTCCTTATACATTTTTCCTCCTGGTTTTACCGCGCGGGCACGACAATTTTCATTGTTTCTATCATCATAACTCTATTTCGGGGCTTTGCCAATAGTTGTATTTTTCTTTGTTGTATTTTTCTTTGTTGTATTTTTCTTATGAATCGTTTATGATATAAGAAATGATTTTAAAGGGGCGAAAGTATATGTCAGACAACAATTGGAATGAACTGGGAGAACAGATCCGCGACGCTGTAGACTCGGCTGTTTCCTCCGGTGATTTTACAGATTTAAGCCGTTCCATCGGCAATCTGATAAACACAGGCATCGACGCCGTCAAATATAATGTAAAAGAAAACATACAGCCGTCCGCAGGAAAGAACCGCAGATACGCTGATTCCACGGGAAATAACCGTTACGGGGCTTCCCCGGTCCGAAGCGGCGAATACAATGCCAATGTCCCCGTTCTTTATACAAAACGTCCCCGCGGGCGTATAGCGGGAATTATATATACCGCCGTCGGGTTTCCCATATTGGTCATCGGTCTGTGCTGTCTTCTTGTATTCGGCATTTTGAGCGCCGCCGTTTATACGTTTACTGCCGCGCTGATTATTTCCGGCGCCGTGTCTGTCATCGGACTTGTCATGGGAATCGCCGGCATTAAAAAAATCGGTTTTACCGGCCGTTTCCTGAAATACGTCCGCCAGATAAACCGCCGCCTGTATATTCCGGTCCATACGCTTGCCGGCAAGACCGGAAAATCCATAGAGTTCACATGCAGGGATCTCCAGAAAATGATCGAGCAGAAGTTTTTCTATGAGGCTCATCTGGACATGGATAACGGCTATCTGATTCTTTCCGATGAGGCATATCAGGAATATCAGGCTGCCAAACTGGATTACTACTCCCGCCAGAAGGATCAGGAAAAGCAGGCGGAGGCCGTAAAGCTTTCCGCCGAATGTCAGAAGCTGATTGACGACGGACAGGCGTATGTCAACCACATCCGAAACTGCAATGACTTAATTCCCGGCGAAGAAATTTCCGCAAAGCTGGATAAGATGGAAAACCTGGTCCGCCGGATTTTTGACGAAGTCCGCCTGCACCCGGAGGTAGCGCCGGATCTGCAGAAAATGATGGAATACTATCTGCCGACGACTTCCAAGCTGCTGGACTCCTATCGCGAACTGGACGCACAGCCAATTTCAGGGGAGAACATTTCTTCCACCAAGAAAGAAATCGAATCCGCCGTGGATACTTTGAACGTTGCGTTTGAAAAGCTTCTGGACAGCCTGTTTGCAGACCGGGCATGGGACATTTCTTCTGATATTTCGGCGCTGAACGCCATGCTTGCCCAGGAGGGTCTTACAAAAAACGATTTTTAACACGATTTTGTTTCATGTAACGTTTATCTGTATTCACAGTACAGTTTTAAGAAAGGAATGGATATAATTATGAGCGAAGAATTCAAAGATTTTACAACAACCCCCACACTGACATTTGATGCGGCGCCGGACACGCAGGAACTCCCTTCGGCTGCCGCGCCAGCCGCTGCATTGGCCGGACAGGCAGAGGATCCGGCATTTGATGAAAAAAACCTGTCCCCGGAAGAATTAAAAATGGTGGAGGAGTTTTCCGCAAAGATTGACCTCCACAATTCCCAGGCAATTCTTCAGTACGGGGTCGGCACCCAGAAAAAGATGGCCGACTTTTCCGAAAGCGCCCTGAAAAATGTGCGCACGAAAGATTTGGGCGAAGTGGGCAACATGCTCTCCTCCCTTGTGGTCGATCTGAAAAGCTTTGACGTGACCGAACAGGATAAGGGATTTAAGGGCCTGTTCAAAAAATCCTCCAACCGCGTAACAGCCATGAAAGCAAAATATGACAAGGCGGAGGTCAGTGTAAACAATGTATGCTCCGCCCTGGAAAAGCATCAGATTACTCTCATGAAAGATATTGCCCTGCTGGACAAAATGTATGCCGTAAACTTAACTTATTTCAAGGAATTGTCCATGTACATCCTGGCAGGGAAGAAAAAGCTTGCCAGTGTCCGCGCCGGAGAGCTGACGCAGGCTCTTGAGAAGGCACGGCAGTCCAATCTTCCGGAAGATGCACAGGCGGCAAAGGATCTGCAGTCAATGTGCGACCGCTTCGAGAAAAAGATTCACGACCTGGAGCTGACACGAATGATCTCCATCCAGACTGCTCCGCAGATCCGTATGGTACAAAACAACGACACGCTGATGGCAGAGAAAATCCAGTCTACCATCGTCAACACAATTCCGCTCTGGAAGAGCCAGATGGTATTGGCTCTCGGCATCGAGCACTCTGCACAGGCGGCAAAGGCACAGCGGGAAGTTACGGATATGACAAATGAACTGCTCCGCAAGAACGCCGATATCCTGAAAACCGCCACTGTGGAAAGTGCAAAGGAATCCGAGCGCGGCATCGTTGACATTGAAACTTTGAAACATACAAACGAGTCTCTCATCAGCACTTTCGATGAAGTATTAAAGATTCAGACCGAAGGACGTGAAAAGAGACGTCAGGCGGAAGAAGAAATGCAGCGCATGGAAGAGGAACTCAAACAAAAACTCATCGAAATACGCAGCTAACCGTGAAGTCAACTCCCCGCCGGAAGGTCAGCCGCGCAGTAAGATTTATCAGCTTTGAGGAAAAAGCGTAGAAATTTCAGGATTGGTTTTTCAGATTACATTCCATGTTCTTTTCACGCTTCGACAAGCCAGCCGGACTGTACGTGTGCGGGGAACATAAAGCTCGGACTTTCTAGCCGGTCTAACAGACTGCTTTCACAAACTTTATTAGAAAATCTGCTCTCAAGGCCGCTGTCTGCGTTTTGAAAATTGCAGGAAATCACATCGCGAAGCGATGCGCAAAACAAGCCTGTATCTG
>CAZGMH010000061.1:0-10792 GCA_964526765.1 uncultured Eubacterium sp. | reverse complement strand
ATATCTATTTTTTCTCTTTTCCATATAATAACGGACGTGAAAATATATTATTAAAAAATTCAATTAAAGGACCCATAAAGAATGCTGTTATAAGAGTTCCTATTCCGGGAAGCAGACCGCAAAGAGTACCTACAATCACACAAATTAAATCACATCCGATACGACAAAACCGGAATTTTCTCTTTGTTCTGTTAGAAATAACAATTGGAATAGCATCATATACTGAAACCCCTAAATCTGACGTCATATAAAGGGATGAGGCAAAACACATTACAACAACGCCTATAACCAACATAATTATTCTTTCTGTTATTGCCGGTGACGGGAAAAAATAATTAATAAGATTCTGAAAAAAATCAACAATATATCCCGTAAGAAACATATTTATAAAAGTAGCAATGCCAATATAATGTTTATCCAGAAATAAATCAATCACTAACAATACAAAACTAAGTATCATATAGTATGTACCATAAGAAAGACCGCTCATAAAGCGGCCCCAGCTTCCCTGTGCAAAACACTGAAAGGGATCAACTCCAAAACAGGAACATTTGAAAAAACTTACAGCAATTGCACAGAGAACTACTCCAAAAATTGTCATAACCAAACGCATTCTGAATTTTTCGGTTTTTTTCATCTTCATATTATTTATTCTCTACAGTTTATAATAATCTTTTATAGATGTCTCATAAAGGTTATTGCCGGCAGAATCAATCACAACGATGGCAGGAAAATTCTCAACTTCAATTTTTCGAATCGCTTCTGCACCAAGGTCTTCATAGCATACAATTTCTGATTTTACAATACATTTTGACAACAGCGCGCCTGCACCGCCGACAGCCGCAAAATAAACTGCCTTATTACGGATAATAGCGTCTATTACCTCTTTTGTGCGCTTTCCTTTTCCGACCATAGCCTTTTGACCGAGGTCTAAAAGAGTCGGGGCATATTTATCCATCCTGCTGGCGGTAGTCGGACCTGCCGAACCAATCGGACGGCCTTCCCTTGCCGGGGAAGGTCCCATGTAATAAATTGTGCTATCCTTAATATCAATCGGAAGTTCTTTTCCTTCTTTTAATGCTTCTATCATTCTCTTATGAGCAGCATCCCGGGCTACATATAAAGTACCTGTGATATAAACATAATCGCCGGATTTCAACTCTGCTGTAATCTGTTCGGTAATTGGTGTATGTATATGTTTGTCCATTCTTATCCCCGCCTTCTATAAAACACGTACTTTATGCCGGTTTACGTGACAGCATATATTGACTGCCACCGGAAGTCCGGCAATGTGCGTCGCATAAGTATTAATATTTACAGCAAGGGCAGTTGTCGTCCCGCCTAAACCTCCCGGACCGATACCCAACTTATTAATCTGATCCAGCATTTCTTCTTCCAATTCCCTGACATAAGGAATCGAAGAACGTTCATTTACATTTCTGGTAAGAGCCTTTTTTGCAAGAATGGCGCATTTTTCAAATGTACCGCCGATACCTACTCCTACAACCATTGGCGGACAGGCATTTGGTCCTGCATCCTTTACCGCAGTCAAAATCGCATTTTTTACTCCTTCAATGCCATCTGCCGGTTTTAACATAAATATACGGCTCATGTTTTCACTTCCGAAACCTTTTGGAGCAACCGTAATTTTTACTTTATCTCCGGGCACAATATCTGTGTGGATAATAGCAGGCGTATTATCTTTTGTATTTTCACGGATAAGAGGGTCTCCGACAACAGATTTTCTCAAATATCCTTCCACATAACCTTTTCTCACGCCTTCGTTCACCGCATCTGTCAGATTACCGCCAACGAAATGTACATCCTGCCCTATTTCCATAAAAACAACCGCCATTCCGGTATCCTGACAGATTGGGATATTATCCCAATCTGCAATTTTCAGGTTTTCCTGAAGCTGATCTAATATTTTTTTGCCAATATCAGATTTTTCCGTATCAACAGCTTTTTTTAATGCCTGTCCCATATCGGCTGAAAGATGATAGTTTGCTTCAATGCACATTTCTTTAATGTTGTTCGTAATCTCACTTACATTTATTTCTCTGACCATCCCAGGCTCCTTATTTATCTTCAGAATTTTCTTCATCGGGATTTTCTTCATTCTGAATATTCTCAGAAATCAGAGACTCATCCTCCCGCACTTTCGTTATACTTGCTACTTTTACATCCTCAGACATGTTTATCAGCTTCACGCCGCTTGTTACACGGCCGAATACGGAAATATCGCTGACCTTCATACGGATAATAATGCCTTCCGTAGTGATAATCATAATTTCATTTTCTTCATTGACAGCTTTTACTCCCACAATATTTCCTGTCTTTTCCGTAATCTTATAGCATTTTACGCCTTTTCCACCGCGGTTCTGGGCTGTAAATTCACTTACCAGGGTACGTTTTCCAAGACCTCTCTCGGATACGATCAACAAATGTTCTCCCTGTGCGTCAAGCTGCATTCCGATTACTTCATCTCCATCTGTGAGATTCATACCGATAACACCCATAGATACACGTCCGGTATTTCTCACATCCGTTTCATGAAACCGGATACACTGACCATATTTTGTGACAAGAAGAATATCTCTTGTATTATTTGTAAATTTAACCTCGATCAATTCATCATCTTCCCGCAATGTAATAGCGGCAAGACCTGATTTTCTCACATTTGCATAATCTGCAACGGAGGTTTTCTTTACAATTCCTTTTTTGGTAGCCATAAACAGATACCAGCCGTCCCTGTAATCTTTCATCGGAATAACCGCCGTAATTTTTTCACCGGGTGCAAGCTGAATCAGATTAATGATAGCCGTTCCCCGTGCGGTACGTCCTGCTTCCGGTATCTCATATGCTTTCAGGCGGTACACTTTTCCCGTATTCGTAAAGAACATCAGATAATGATGCGAGGTTGTCATAAATAATTCCTCAATATAATCATCATCTATCGTCTCCATGCCTTTAATTCCACGGCCGCCGCGATGCTGCGCGCGGAAATTATCAGCGCTCATACGTTTGATATAACCAAGCTTTGTCATAGTGATTACCGTATTAGTAACAGGAATCAAATCTTCCATCGATATATCAAAAGCGTCAAATCCAATGGAAGTTCTTCTGTCATCGCCATATTTTGCGCCAATGATGCTAATTTCCTCTTTGATTACGCCGAGAAGCTTTTTCTCATCTGCAAGGATAGCTTTTAACTCAGCAATTCTATCCATCAGCTCTTTGTATTCTGCTTCCAGCTTCTCTCTTTCCAAACCGGTAAGAGCTCTCAGACGCATATCCACAATCGCCTGGGACTGCGCATCGGAAAGACCGAAGCGCTCCATCAGCTTTGTTTTTGCTTCCTGCGTAGTCTGGCTTCCCCGGATAATGGATATCACTTCGTCTATATTATCAAGAGCAATTAACAAGCCCTGCAAAATATGAGCCCGTTCTTCCGCTTTATTTAACTCATATTTGGTACGTCTTGTTACAACATCCTCCTGATGCATCAGATAATATTTAAGCATATCTGACAAACTGAGGACTTTCGGCTCATTATTCACCAGGGCAAGCATAATAACCCCAAATGTATCCTGAAGCTGCGTATGCTTAAATAACTGGTTCAAAATTACATTCGGATTTACATCTTTTCTTAATTCAATACAGATGCGCATACCCTGACGGTCAGATTCATCCCTTAAATCTGTAATGCCATCTACTTTCTTCTCTTTTACCAAATCCGCAATTTTTTCTATCAGGCGCGCCTTATTTACCATATAAGGAAGCTCTGTAACAACAATACGGTTTTTTCCGTTCTGCATCGGCTCGATGTCTGTCACTGCGCGGACACGGATTTTTCCCCTTCCTGTCCGATAGGCTTCTTCAATGCCTGCTGTGCCAAGAATCATGCCGCCTGTCGGAAAATCCGGTCCTTTCACAATGTCCAGAATTTCCTCTATAGATGTATCGCGGTCTTCTTCCACGCGGTTATCAATAATTTTTACAACCGCGTTAATAACCTCCCGCAGATTGTGAGGGGGAATATTTGTTGCCATACCAACTGCAATACCGGTTGTGCCGTTTACTAAAAGATTCGGATACCGGGATGGAAGCACCGTCGGTTCTTTTTCCGTTTCATCAAAGTTCGGCATAAAGTCAACTGTATTTTTGTTGATATCCGCCAGCATCTCCATAGAGATTTTACTTAAACGCGCCTCTGTATAACGCATTGCAGCGGCTCCGTCTCCATCCACGGAACCGAAATTTCCATGTCCGTCTACCAACGGATAGCGGGTAGACCATTCCTGAGCCATATTTACAAGAGCGCCATAAATAGAACTATCGCCATGCGGGTGATATTTACCCATCGTATCACCGACGATACGGGCACATTTACGATGCGGCTTATCGGGTCCATTGTTCAACTCTATCATGGAATACAGTACACGGCGCTGTACCGGTTTCAGACCGTCCCTGACATCCGGCAGCGCCCTGGATGAGATAACGCTCATCGCATAATCGATATAAGACTGTTCCATTGTTTTTTTCAAATCCACGTCGTGAATCTGGTCAAATATATTGTCGTCCATTTACTTTCCTTTCCTCACTTGTTATACGTCCAGGTTTTGTACATATTTTGCATTTGCCTCAATAAAGTCTCTTCTCGGCTCTACCTTATCGCCCATCAAAGTAGTGAATGTCAAATCAATTTCGGCGGAAACCGCGTCATCCATTGTGACGCGGCGCAAAATCCTTTTTTCCGGATCCATTGTTGTTTCCCAGAGCTGTTCCGCATCCATCTCACCCAGACCTTTATAACGCTGAATTTTATTGTTGGAATCACGTCCTACCTCTTTGAGAATATCATTTAACTGTTCATCACTGTATGCATACCAGATTTTTTTATTTTTTTCCAGTTTATAGAGAGGCGGCTGTGCCAGATATACATAACCCTGCTTAATTAATTCCGGCATAAAGCGATACAGGAATGTCAGCAGCAAGGTACTGATATGGGCGCCATCCACGTCGGCATCCGTCATAATAATAATTTTGTGATAGCGAAGCTTCGTAATATCAAAATCTTCGTGGATACCCGTGCCAAACGCAGTAATCATCGCTTTTATTTCTGCATTTCCATAAATTTTATCCAATCTTGCTTTCTCCACATTGAGTATTTTTCCTCTCAGCGGAAGAATTGCCTGCGTCGCGCGGCTTCTCGCAGTTTTTGCAGAGCCTCCCGCGGAATCGCCCTCTACAATGTAAATCTCACAATTTTTCGGATCTTTATCGGAACAATCCGCCAACTTACCCGGAAGGGACATTCCCTCCAAAGCGGTTTTCCTTCTCGTCAAATCACGGGCTTTTCTTGCAGCTTCCCGGGCGCGCTGTGCCAGCAGAGATTTTTCACAGATTGTCTTTGCGACAGCCGGATTCTGCTCCAGGAAGTAAGTGAGCTGTTCACTTACCACACTGTCCACTGCCCCTCTTGCTTCGCTGTTGCCCAATTTTTGTTTTGTCTGGCCTTCAAACTGAGGCTCGGAAATTTTTACACTGATGATTGCCGTCAATCCCTCGCGGATATCCTCACCGGATAACGCAGCTTCATTTTCCTTTATCAGCTTGTTTGCCTTAGCATAAGCATTGAAAGTCTTTGTCAGGGCATTCCTGAAGCCCGCCAGATGAGTACCGCCCTCCGGCGTTGTGATATTATTTACAAAGCTGAACGTGGACTCATTATAGGAATCATTGTGCTGCATTGCAACTTCCACATAAACTCCATCCTTTTCACCTTCACAGTAAATAACATTCTCGTAAAGGGATTCTTTACTTTTATTCAAATATTGAACAAATTCCCTGATACCTCCCTCATAGTGGAAAGTATTGCTGACCTGCGGTTCCGTGCGGTCGTCTTTTAATATAATCTTTAAATTCTTCGTGAGAAACGCCATTTCCCTCAAACGCTGTTTTAACACATCATAATCAAAAACAGTTTCCTCAAAAATACTTTCATCCGGTGAAAAAGTAACAACGGTTCCCGTCTTATCCGAATCACAATCTCCCACTACTTTCAACGGATACATCGTATGTCCGCGTTCATAACGCTGCTGATATACATGTCCATCCCTGCAGACCTGGACTTCCAGCCAGTTAGAAAGCGCATTTACGACAGACGCGCCTACTCCGTGAAGTCCGCCGGATACTTTGTATCCTCCGCCGCCAAATTTGCCACCGGCGTGAAGCACTGTAAATACAACCTCCACTGCCGGTTTTCCGGCTTTATGATTGATATCAACAGGTATACCTCGTCCGTTGTCTGTAACCGTAATTGTATTGTCTTTATTTATCAATACTTCTATTTCAGAACAAAAACCTGCCAGCGCCTCATCCACTGCGTTATCAACAATCTCATAGACAAGATGATGCAATCCTCTGGATGATGTACTTCCTATATACATACCAGGTCTTTTTCGAACTGCTTCCAGCCCTTCCAAAATTTGTATTTGATCTCCACCATATTCTGTGCTCATCAAAATCCTCCTATTTTTCTGATATCGTACCTTCTTTTACAAAAAATACTTTATTTATGTGAAACCTGTTTTTAACAAATTCATCAAGCCCCGTGCAGGTTATAATCGTCTGTATGTCGTGAATGCTGTTTAATAAATAATTCTGCCGGTTACTGTCAAGTTCCGACAGCACATCATCCAAAAGAAGCACAGGGGTATCGTGAATCAGGCTTTTCACCAGCTCTATTTCTGCTAACTTCAAAGATAAAGCCGATGTACGCTGCTGACCCTGCGAACCATATTTTCTGATATCCGTATCATTTATAAGGAACGAAATATCGTCCCTATGAGGTCCAAACGAAGTCATTCCCATTTTCAAATCTTTCTGTCTGGCGCGCTCCAATTCTTCTTTTAAATTTTCATTATTCGCACTGGGCTCATATTTCAAAATCAGTATTTCTTTATTACCGGAAATATTCTTATGTATTTCACATACAATTCCATTTAATTCCTCAAGAAACAGTTTTCTGCGCTCAATGATCTTACTTCCGTAAAGCAAAAGCTGTTCATCCCATATCGGGAGAGTGCTTTCCAAATCAGGCCGAAAATAAATATCCTTTAAAAGCTTGTTCCTCTGCTGTAAAATTTTATTATATTTTGTTAAATTATAAAGATATATTTTATCGAGCTGGCTCAATTCCATATCCATAAATCTACGTCTTGAAGCAGGACCGGCCTTGATAATATTCAAATCCTCCGGGGAAAAAAATACAAGATTCAAAATTCCGAAAAGCTCGCTTGCTTTTTTAATGGGTATCTTATTTACCGCGATACCTTTCGAACTGCTTCTTTTCAGATGAATGTCAATCTGATGCTCCATGCCGTTTTTTTTCACGATTGTTTTTATATGGGACTCATTTTCATTAAAAAGAATCAATTCCCTGTCTTTACTTCCCTTGTGAGATTTTGTCGTACCGCTTACATAGAGAGATTCCAGTACGTTTGTCTTTCCCTGTGCATTATCTCCATATAATATATTTGTTCCCTCATCAAAGGATATTTTCAAATCTTTATAATTGCGAAAGTTTTTTAGTTCCAGTGACTCAATGATCATTTTCCAATCTGAATGCTTTCTCCTTCATAAGTAATGATATCTCCTTCATGAAGCTTTTTTCCTCTCTGTGTCTCCACCCGGCCGTTTACTTTTACAAGACCTTCCTGAATCACAAATTTTGCATCTACACCGGAGCCTGCCATTCCGCCAAGCTTCATTGCCTGCCCAAGCTTGATAAAATCATCTCTGATAGTAATTATTTCCATTTTTGTACCCCTGATTCAATCTGCTGCATTCGCTGCCTGATTTGCCGCTCTGTTTTTCATATTAATTTACCGCTGCATTAAAATTAACAGGAAGAATGAGATAAATAAAAGTACCGGCATCATCCTTAATAAAACATGGCGCTTTCGGATTTACCATATACAAAGTGACTTCTTCCTCGTCAATTACACGCAACGCATCGATGAAAAATTTAGGATTGAAACCGATTAAAATATCCTTTCCCTCTTTTTCAATTTCAATTTCCTCATCCATAGAACCCACAAAAGAATTTATTTTCAGTTCCATAGAACTATCCTGAATGTTCATAATAATAGGCTTTTTATCTCCTTCACGAACCAAAAGGGTAGCCCTGTCAATACAATTTAAAAATTCCCTTTTATTTATTTTCACTCTCGTCTCGTAATCAGAAGAAAGCATCTGATCGATATGGAAATACTCTCCTTCAATCAGTCTGGATACAACCTTCGTATTTTCAAATTCAAATAAAATATGATTATTCGTAAAGAAGATATTTACCATATCTTCTGCTTCTCCGGTGAGTATTTTGCTGATTTCCTGCAAAGTCTTTCCCGGAACAACCACTTTACGGGATTGATAATTTTCCTTTAATTCAATATTACGGATAGAAATGCGGTGTCCGTCAAGGGATGCTACTCTCAGACGGTTTTCATTAATTTCAAATAACTCGCCTGTCATCAGTTTATTATTATCATTATCAGCGATAGAAAAAATAGTCTGACGAATCACGTCTTTCAATGTAAACTGAGAAACACAGATAGATTCATTCCTTTCAATATAGGGCAGATAAGAAAAATCTTCCCCTGATTTTCCAACGATATTAAACTTTGCTTTCTCACATGTAATTGTTATCTTAAAGGAGTCCCCTGTTTCTATTACAACATCATTATCCGGCAGTTTACGTACTATCTCAGAAAAAATTTTTGCGTCCAGGGCAATAATTCCGCGCTCGACAATTTCTCCTTCAATTATTGTCTCAATTCCAAGTTCCATGTCGTTCGCCGTTAATTTAATCTCGTTTGTCGATGCATCAATGAGAATACATTCCAAAATAGCCATTGTCGTTCTGGAAGGAACTGCTTTTGATACTGTGCTGACTCCTTTTACCAGATTTGCTTTTGAACAGATTAATTTCATAATGTGAATAACTCCTTTCAAGTTAATAAAAATGTCTTGAAGTATAAATATATTAATGTTTTTAAACGTCTTAGTATTAGTCTGTGTTCATAAGTTAATAACCGCTGAAAGCCTTGTCCCATACAGATTTTTGTGAAAAATTTATCCAAAAAATCTGTGGAATGGGTGATGAAATATTATGGATAAAATGTTGACAGGAAAAATATGTAAAGAAAACATTCGGACAATACTATTTTTGTAAAAATAAATTATCCATCATTTTCTTAATCTTTCAACATGAAATTCACATATTTTCCCACCCGATATCCACAGCTTATAAACATTGTCATGTGGAAATTAATTCGGGTTAATCTTTTTTCTTATTGTTTCCACAGTCTGTTTAAAGCTCTTGTCGGAACTGATTTCATCTGTCACTTTTTTAATTCCATGAATTACTGTTGAGTGATCGCGCCCTCCGAGAAGCTGACCGATAGAATCCAATGGAAGGTCCGTCATCTGTTTACACAAATACATGGTGATCTGTCTCGGTTTCGCCACGTCGCTGCTTCTTGATTTCGACATAATCTGATCGACTGTTATGCCAAAATGTTCCGATACAACTTCTATAATGAGCTGGGCGGTTATCTCTCTTGGCTTGTCCGGTGAAATGATATTCTGGAGTTCCTTTACTGCGATATCCATGGTAATATCTGTTTTTACAAGATTGGAATAAGCGACAAGCTTATTTAACGCGCCTTCCAGTTCCCGGATATTGGCTTTTATATTAATAGCTATATAATTTAAAATTTCATCATCTAATACGAATCCGTCAAGTTCTTCTTTTTTTCTCAGGATGGCCATTCGGGTTTCATAGTCAGGAGAGCCGATATCCGCCAAAAGTCCCCACTCGAATCGGGAGCGGATTCTTTCTTCCAGTGTTTCCATCTCTTTGGGAGGGCGGTCGCTGGATATGATAATCTGCTTTTTCGCCACATGAAGTTCATTAAAGGTATGGAAAAATTCTTCCTGTGTACTTTCTTTTCCTATTATAAACTGTACGTCGTCAATGAGAAGTACATCGATGTTGCGGTATTTTTCCCGGAACTTTGTCATGGCGGTGTTATTGCCGTTACGGATTGCTTCGATAAGTTCATTCGTAAACGTCTCGGATGATACATAGAGTACCTTCAGGTCGGGATTGTTGGACTGAATGAAATGTGCAATGGAATGCATCAGGTGTGTTTTGCCAAGCCCGACTCCTCCGTAAATGAAAAGAGGATTATATACTTCACCGGGTGATTCCGCCACTGCCAGGGAAGCGGAATGTGCAAAACGGTTATTGTTTCCAACGACAAAGGTATCGAATGTATAATTTGGATTCAGATTGGATTTTTCTGCTTCTTCCGTAGTGGATTTCTTTTTTGGACGAGGCGATATAATTTTTTTTGCCTGTTCCGGAAGTACAAATTCAATTTCATATTCGATACCTGTAATTTCCGCAATTGCCACTTTTAACGGAAGGTAGTATTTCTTATTAATATAAGAAAGTCCCATTTGCTCACTGGAAACCAGAATGTATAATCTGTTATTTTGAATCGAATATATTTCAAGAGGTTTTAACCATGTATTAAAAGAAACATCCGTCAGGTCATGTTCTCTTTTTACTGTTAAAAGTATCTCATCCCATTTTTTTTCAACTAATTCCATCTTTATCTCCGTCTATTATATTAATCAGGCGCTAATTCCCTAATGTCTATGATAACTCAAAATAAGCCTGTTTTCAATGGAAAAATCATAAAGGTACAGGGGATTGTTC
>CAZGMH010000060.1:0-10834 GCA_964526765.1 uncultured Eubacterium sp. | reverse complement strand
AGAAAAATCCGCTGCTTCCGCTTTGCCGGGCAATTCCGTTCGGGCAGTTTGCGGATGTGGATCTTGGGCAGGGTCCGATGACGGCGGATCAGATTCAGGGGATCGTTCATAAAATGAATCATCCGGAATCCTGAGTGTTTGGATGGCGGCGCGCTGAATGCATACATAATTTAAAAAAGGCAAATATCCTTGTTTGAATATTTGCCTTTTTTACGGTTTTCGATTATTTTTCGCCCATCATGCGGGCAAAGAAGCCTTTTTTCTTAACCGGCTTCTCCAACGGGCCGCGGATACCTCTTACTTCGGATAAAAAGAGACCGCTGATTCTCCCCTTTACTTCCTTTTTTACAGGAATCTGGTCAAAAATTTCGTTGTCTGCGATGAGCGTAACGATTTTCGGACCGATTTTTGCTTTTACGATTGGAGCTTTTGCCCGGCGTGCAAACCACGGAGTTTCATTAATGACCTGGTCAGGCAGACCGGAATTTTTCAATTTCATTTTTTTCTTATCAATAATCAGCATATTTGCCCACTGGGCAGCCTGATCGATAGCGGCCTGCTGTTCATCTCTCTTTTTCATATTTCTTTTTCCAAGAAGATAGAAAATGAGAATAATAGCTGCGCAGGCAGCGACAACAATGATAATCGTTATGAGTGTGCTGGTGTTCACGGATACACCTCCCTTTTATCTGTATTCAACTCAATATCTAAATGATTGTACCATTGATTGTGTTAAAACTCAAGAAAAAATTACTTTTCATTTGCGGGGAAATATGGTATCTTTAAAGGCAGTGATGCAAAAAGAAAGGAATTTTTATAAATGAAAAAGAAATTAGTGATAATTCTTGCGGCGGCAATGGCTGCTGCAGCAGTAATGGGAGGCTGTGGAAAGAAGGATGCCCAGACGGGGCTTGGCAGCGCCTCCGCAGAGACAGAAGCAGAAGATGTGCAGATAAGCGCTGATGAGCTTTTGAAAGCGACAGATTATGATGTGGAAGAGTATGTGAAATTAAATGATTATCTGAATATGACCGTAGAGCTCTCACAGTCTTATGAAGTGACCGATGAGGAGGTAAAAAGCTATATAGAGCAGATTATTGCCCAATACCCTGACTATGAAAAGACGGACAAGACGGTTGTGGAGAGCGGAGATATCGTCAATATTGACTATGAGGGAAAGAAAGACGGGGAAGCGTTCAGCGGCGGTACTGCCGCGGGCGCGCATCTGGAAATAGGATCCGGTTCTTTTATCGACGGATTTGAGGACGGGCTGATCGGCAAAAACGTGGGCGAGACGGTGGATCTGAATCTGACCTTCCCGGAGGAATATGGAACGGAGGAACTGGCAGGACAGGACGTGGTCTTTACCGTTACGATCAACAGTATCGACACGGCGGTGGAGATGACCTATGACGCGATGACAGATGAATATGTCATCAGCAATTTTTCTTCCGGCGGTCTGACGTCTGTGGATGCGTTAAAGGAACAGATCAGGAGCAATATGCAGAGCCAGTATGATAACAGTAAGATGCAGGAAATCCAGGAAAAAGTCCTGGAAAAACTGGCGGAGGAGTGCAGCGTGGAATTCCCGGAGGGGCTTCTGGATGAAAGAGTTGCCGATTATAAAGCGCAGACCCAGGCAAAGGCAGATGCGGCGGAGCTTTCACTGGAAGAATACCTGCAGGACAATATGCAGCTTACAGAGGAAGAATTTGATGAAGAACTGAATGCGGTTATGGAGGACAGCCTTGTCCAGGAGTTGATCCTCGAGGCGATAGTCGCAGATCAGGATATCTCTGTTTCGGAGAGCGCATATGATTCTTTTGTGGCGCAGTTTATCGCGACGTATGGCATTGAGAGCGAGGAAGCTTTTTATGAACAGTTCGGCGAAGAAGATTATGTAAAACTGAGCTATGCTGAAAATCAGGCGTTGCTGAAGGTTATAAACAGCGCCAGGACAACGGTCAAAGCTGCTGATGATTCAGAGGATGCAGATGAGGAAGCGGCGGAGGAATAAAATAAAATAATTATGTGATACAGGCGCAGCTTGCCGAAGATAAGCTGCCGGGAGGCTATTAGTATGGATTTAACAAATATCAGAGACTTATATCGGAATAAGGAAACATATTTAGAGCAGACCGTATCCATCGGAGGATGGGTGCGCAGCATCCGCAATTCCAAAACCTTTGGATTTATTGTGGTGAATGACGGAACTTTTTTCGAACCGCTTCAGGTCGTATACGGGGATAAGCTGGAAAATTATGAGGAAGTGGCAAAGTTAAATGTGGGCGCGGCAATCATTGTGACCGGAAAGCTGGTTCCGACCCCGCAGGCAAAGCAGCCCTTTGAAATTCAGGCGGATGAAGTGGCAATTGAGGGCGCGTCCACGCCGGATTACCCGCTGCAGAAAAAGCGCCATACATTTGAGTATTTGAGAAAAATTTCTCATTTACGCCCGCGGACAAACACCTTTGAGGCAGTTTTCCGTGTGCGTTCCCTGATCGCCTATGCGATTCATCAGTTTTTCCAGGAGAGGGATTTTGTCTATGTACACACCCCGCTGATTACCGGAAGCGACTGTGAGGGCGCCGGAGAAATGTTCCAGGTAACGACGATGGATTTGAACCACATTCCGAAAAAGGATGACGGAAGCGTGGATTTTTCACAGGATTTCTTTGGAAAACCGACCAATTTGACCGTAAGCGGCCAGTTAAACGGCGAGACTTATGCGATGGCGTTTAAAAATATTTATACGTTTGGCCCGACTTTCCGTGCGGAAAATTCCAACACGACCAGACATGCGGCTGAGTTCTGGATGATTGAGCCGGAGATTGCTTTTGCTGATCTTGAGGATGACATGATGCTTGCGGAGAGTATGCTGAAATATATTATCCGCTATGTCCTGGAACATGCGCCGGAGGAGATGAACTTCTTCAACAGCTTTGTGGATAAGGGATTGCTGGACCGTCTGAACCATGTGCTGAATTCAAATTTTGCCCATGTGACCTACACGGAAGCGGTTGAACTGCTGGAAAAAAATAACGATAAATTTGATTATAAAGTGTCCTGGGGAGCTGATTTGCAGACAGAGCATGAGCGCTATCTGACAGAGGAAATTTTCAAGCGCCCGGTATTTGTTACGGATTATCCGAAAGAAATCAAGGCGTTCTATATGAAGCTGAATGAGGATGGAAAGACCGTTGCAGCGATGGACTGCCTGGTACCGGGTATCGGAGAAATTATCGGCGGCAGCCAGCGTGAGGATGATTACGATAAATTGCTCGGCAGAATGAAAGAACTGGGACTGAATGAGGAGGATTACGGATTTTATCTGGATCTTCGCAAATATGGTTCCGCGAGACATGCGGGATTTGGCCTTGGTTTTGAGCGCTGCGTGATGTACCTGACCGGTATGGGGAATATCCGTGATGTGGTTCCGTTCCCGAGAACGGTCAATAATTGTGAACTGTGAAAATTGGGGAGGCTGTTATAAGCCTCCCGTTTGTTGTCAGATGGGAAATCCTTCCGTCTGATCGGAAAATGGGAAAAATGGCAAATGATAAAATCATCATTCAGTATGACGGCTTCGGCGTTTATCCGCCGGAGCATGTAAAAGAAATACTGGAAGGAAAACAGCGGTCGCTTGCGGGGCCTATGATGCCGCCGCAGGGACTGACTTTACAGGAAGTGATTTACTGAAAATGAGAGAAAAATGGGTTGTGGCGGCAAAGAAGGCAGATTTCAATGCGATTGGAAAACATTTTGGGATTGATCCGGTAGTGGCGCGGGTTATGCGCAACCGGGGGCTTACCGAATATGACGAGATGGAGACGTATCTGCACGGAACGAGGGAGAACCTGCATAATCCCCATCTGTTGAAGGATGCGGATCTGGCTGCAGAAATTCTTGCCGGTAAGATTAAGGAAAAGAAAAAAATCCGGATTATCGGGGATTATGATATTGACGGGATTCAGGCGACATACATACTGCTAAGCGCCCTGAAAGAGCTTGACGCCCGGGTGGACACGGTGATACCGGACCGGATTCTGGATGGGTACGGATTAAACGAACATCTGGTTACGAGGGCGGCGGAGGACGGAATCGACACAATTCTCACCTGTGATAACGGGATTTCCGCGATTGAGCAGATTCATCTGGCAAAGGAGCTGGGGATGACGGTTGTAGTGACCGATCATCATGAGGCGCCCTTTGATGAAACGGACGGCGTGCGCCGGGAGCTTGCAAGCGGGGCAGATGCAGTGGTAAATCCCAAACAGCAGGAGTGCAGTTATCCCTTTGAGGGGCTTTGCGGTGCGGCTGTGGCGTACAAGCTTGTGCAGGTGTTATTTGAGAAGATGCAGGTTCCGGGCAGCCGGGCGGACCGTTTTATTGAAAATGCGGGATTTGCCACGGTGGGAGATGTGATGGAGCTGCAGGGAGAAAACCGGATTTTGGTGAAGCTTGCCCTGGAAATGCTCAATCATACAAAAAATATCGGCATGAAAGCGCTGATTTTACAAAATGGGCTGAAGCTGGGAAGCATCAGGGCGTACCATATCGGATTTAAAATGGGCCCCTGCCTGAATGCCAGCGGCAGACTGGATACGGCAAGGCTGTCCTTAAAGCTCCTGATGTGTGAGAATGAGGCGGAGGCGGCTGTCCTTGCCCGTGAAATCGTAGAATTAAATGAGAGCAGAAAGCTTTTGACCGCCGGGGCAGTAACGCAGGCAAAGCAGATTGTTAAGGAAGAACATTATGAGCAGGACCGGGTGCTTGTGATTTTCCTGCCAGACTGCCACGAAAGCCTTGCGGGAATTGTGGCGGGACGGATTCGGGAAGCGTACAACCGTCCGACACTTGTGATTACCCGGGGAGAGGAGGGGGCAAAAGGTTCCGGCCGCTCCATAGAGGCGTATTCCATGTATGAGGAATTGTGTAAGTGCAGGGAATTGTTTACAAAATTCGGAGGACATCCGATGGCGGCGGGTTTTTCCCTGGAAGAAAAAAATATCGGTCTTTTGCGGCGGCAGTTGAATGAAAAGTCAGAGCTGACGGAGGATGATCTGATTCCAAAAGTAACGATTGATGTGCCGATGCCGGTTGATTATGTTTATACCGGGCTGGTGGAACAACTGGAGCTTTTGGAGCCCTTCGGAAAGGGAAATGAAAAACCGGTCTTTGCCGACAGAAATCTGACGATTGAAAGCCTTCGGATACTTGGAAAAGAGGGGCGCGTGATACGAATGTGCCTTAGAAGCTCCCGCGGCGCCCGCATAGATGCCGTTTATTTTGGAGATTCTGATGATTTGAGGTTATCACTGGAAGAAAAATATGGTAAGGTAGTGGCAGAGGACACGATGGCAGGCCGCTGTATCCATGATGCGTCGCTGCATTTCATCTACTATCCGGAAATTGACCATTATTATGCCAAACCCAGGCTGCAGTTAAAAATCACCGGATTTTGTATATAACTATAATGAGGAAGTTTATATATAACTATAATGAGAAATTTATATACAACTATGAAATTTGTAAATAACTACAATGAGAAGTTTATAGATAATTATAAGCCGGAAAGGAGAACACTTGTCATGATGAAAATTTGGAAAAAAGGGATTGCTTTGCTTATGGCCGGAGTATTGGCGCTGGGATTTGCTGTGAGCGCCTATGCGAATGAGACAATCGCCGGAGATATTGGCGGAACCTCGGAGGAGGAAGTCACGGTGAATGAAGGGGATAAGCCCTATATTGCCTTTGGAGCTGATTTGAGCAGTGAGGAGAAAGCTGCGGTGTTAGAACTGTTTGGCATCTCAGAGGCAGATTTGGAAAATTATGAAGTAGTTACAATCACAAACAAGCAGGAACATGATTATCTGGACGCCTATATGGATTCCAGTACAATCGGAACGAGAGCGCTTTCCTCTGTTGTCGTGATGGAAGGGGAAAAAGGAAGCGGCATCCATGTAACGACGAAGAATATCAATTACTGTACGACCGGTATGTATGAAAATGCGCTGGCAACTGCGGGTCTGGAAGATGCGGAGGTCATTGTGGCAGGGCCGTTTTCCATATCAGGCACCGCGGCGCTGATCGGTGCGGTGGAAGCATATTCTGTCATGACTGACGGTATGGTGGACGAGAATATCGTTGACGGTGCGATTGAGGAAATCGTTATTACCGGAAAGCTGGAGGATGAAACAGGAAGCACAGAGGAGCTGGAAGGCATGATCGCCTACTTGAAGGAGCAGATTGCAGACAAAAATCTGTCTGACGGGGAACTGGAAGATGCGGTAGAACAGGCGGCGGAGCAGTTTAACGTAACCCTGACCCAGGAACAGATTGACACGCTGATTGATCTGCTGAAAAAGCTGCAGGGATTGGATTTGAACTGGGACAGCCTGAAAAACCAGGCTCAAAGTGTGTACGACAAGCTGACGGAAATGGGATTTGAGATAAATACGGAAGAACTGGCCGAGAAAGCCCAGGGATTTTTGGCAAAGCTGATTGAATTTATCAGGAGTTTGTTCAGTTAACGGGACGCATAAAAAATTCTGTGCAAAGGGAGGTAAGATATGGAAGCTTACACGGGATTTGCCGGGGTATATGACCGGTTTATGGATAATGTCCCCTATGAGGAGTGGTGTGATTATATTTGCGATATTCTTGTTTCCCACGGTATATCGGATGGACTGGTGCTGGATTTAGGGTGCGGGACCGGAAGAATGACCCGCCTTTTGAGAGACCGGGGTTACGATATGATAGGCGTGGATTTATCCGGCGAGATGCTGGAAGCTGCCAGGGAGCATGAGGACCAGGGGATTTTATACCTGCAGCAGGATATGCGGGAGTTTGAATTATACGGCACGGTGGCGGCTGTGGTCTGTGTCTGTGATTCTATCAATTATCTGCTGAAGCCGGAGGAACTGGCGCAGGTTTTTTCCCTGGTGAATAATTATCTGGACCCGGGAGGTATTTTTATCTTTGATATGAGCACCCTGTATAAATACAGGGATGTTATCGGTGAGGCTGCCATCTGTGAGAACCGGGAGCACGAGAGCTTTATCTGGGAAAATTACTTTGATGAAGAAACTTTTGTGAATGAATATGACCTGACTCTTTTTGTGGAGCAGGAGAACGGGCTTTTTGCCCGATATGAAGAATTTCATTATCAGAGGGCTTATGGCATTGAAGAAGTGACAGAGCTGTTGAAGCAGTCGGGGATGGAGGTATTGGGTGTATATGGGGAAAATACAAAGGAGCCGCCCCATGAGGACTGTGAACGGATTTATTTTATAGCCCGGGAACACGGAAAGGAGAAATCAGATAGTGGAGAATGATTATATAGTAAGGGCGGCTGCCGCGGATAATTCTATCCGGGCGTTTGCAATTACGTCGAAAACGATTGTGGAGGAAGCCCGGCGCAGGCATAATACAAGCCCGGTCGTGACCGCTGCTCTCGGCCGCCTGCTGACCGGCGGAGCTATGATGGGTGTGATGATGAAGGGGGAAAAAGACCTTTTAACCATCCAGATTAAGTCGGGAGGGCCGCTGAAAGGGATGACCGTGACAGCCGACTCCCACGGAAATGTGAAAGGCTATGCGGTGGCGCCGGATGTGATGCTGCCCCCGAACAAAAAGGGAAAGCTGGATGTGGCGGGAGCAGTCGGCGTCGGTTTGATGAATGTCATCAAGGATATGGGGTTGAAGGACCCTTATGTGGGACAGACGGCGCTGCAGACAAGCGAGATTGCGGAAGATCTGACCTATTATTTTGCTGCATCTGAACAGGTGCCATCATCGGTCGGCCTGGGCGTTTTAATGAACAGGGATAACACGGTAAAAGAGGCGGGAGGATTCATCATCCAGCTCATGCCTTTTACCGATGAAAAGATTATTGATGCGCTGGAAAAGAAAATCTCCGGGATATCCTCTGTGACGAAGCTGTTGGAGGAGGGGCATACGCCGGAGAGCCTGCTGGAATACATTTTGGGCGATTTTGGCGTGGAGATTACGGAAAAAATTCCGGCGGCATTTTACTGCAACTGTTCAAAAGAACGTGTGCGGAAGGCGATTGTCAGCATCGGAAGGAAAGATTTAAAAGAAATGATTGACGACGGAGAACCGATTGAGGTGAAATGTCATTTCTGCAACACGGCGTATACATTCAGTATTGATGAATTAAAGGAGATTGTAAAACAGTGAAACAGGGATTTATAAAGGCGGCTGCCCTGACGCCGAAGGTGAAAGTGGCAGACCCGGAATACAATATGGAGCAGATCTGCCGGCTGATGGATGCGGCAGAGCAGGCGGGGGCAAAAATCATGGTATTTCCGGAACTTTGTATTACCGGATATACCTGCAGTGATCTGTTTTATCAGGAACTGCTTCTTGCGGAGGCGAAACGGGCGCTTCTGGCGATTGCGGAACACACGGAGAGAAAAGATTATGTGGCGTTTGTAGGGCTTCCGCTGGAATATAACGGAAAGTTATATAACGTGGCGGCAGCCGTGAGCGGAGGCAGGATTTTAGGACTTGTGCCAAAGACACATATTCCGAATTATAATGAATTTTACGAGCGGCGGCATTTTGCGCCCGGAATGGAGCAGCCGGTTCCGGTTATGCTGGATGATGACCAGGTCGTTCCGATGGGAACAAGAATCTTATTCGGCTGCCGCCAGATGCCGTCTTTGAAAATCGGCGTGGAAATCTGTGAGGATTTGTGGGCGCCGAATCCGCCGAGTATCGGACATGCTATGGCGGGGGCGACAGTAATTGTCAACCTGTCTGCCAGCGACGAAACGACGGGCAAGGATATTTACCGCCGGAATCTGGTGGGCGGCCAGTCTGCAAGGCTGATTTGCGCCTATATTTACGCCAGTGCGGGAGACGGGGAATCTACCCAGGATGTCGTTTACTCCGGTCATAATCTCATTGCGGAAAACGGCGCTATCTTAAAAGAATCCGGGCGTTTCCAAAATGAGAGTATTTATTCGGAGATTGATGTGCAGCGTTTGAATGAAGAACGCAGGCGCATGACTACGTTTGGAACATCCGAAATACAGTATGTGGGTGTGGAATTTACCCTGAGGGATACGGTTACGAAACTGACCCGTTTTGTGGATCCTGCGCCGTTTGTGCCGGGCAAAAAGGCAGACCGCGACAAGCGATGCGGCGAAATTTTCATGATTCAGGCGATGGGATTGAAAAAACGTCTGGAACACACAAACTGCCAGGCTGCGGTAGTCGGAATTTCCGGGGGACTGGATTCCACATTGGCTCTGCTTGTCATCGCAAAAGCGTTTGATCTGCTGGACATGGATCACAAAGGGATCATTGCAGTCACTATGCCGGGATTTGGTACGACGGACAGAACCCATGACAATGCGGTGAAACTGATTGAATCCCTGGGAGCAACCTTTAAGGAGGTCAATATAAGCGATGCGGTGCGCGTGCATTTCCGGGATATTGAGCAGGATGAGGCTGTCCATGATGTGACCTATGAGAATGGGCAGGCAAGAGAGCGCACACAGATTTTAATGGATATTGCAAACAAGCTGGGCGGCATGGTAATCGGAACCGGGGATATGTCGGAGCTGGCTCTCGGCTGGGCAACATACAACGGCGATCATATGTCCATGTACGGGGTCAATGCTTCCGTGCCAAAGACTTTGGTGCGCCATCTGGTGCGCTTCTATGCAGATACCTGTGATAAGGAAGAATTGCGGGAAGTGCTTCTGGATGTGCTGGATACGCCGGTCAGCCCGGAGCTTCTTCCACCGGAGGAAGGAAAAATATCACAGAAAACAGAGGATATTGTCGGTCCCTATGAGCTGCATGATTTTTTCCTGTATTATGTGCTTCGTTTTGGCTGTACGCCGAAAAAAATATACCGTCTTGCAAAATATGCTTTTGAGGGCGCCTATGATAATGAAACAATCCGAAAATGGCTCAAGACCTTCTATCGGAGATTTTTCAGCCAGCAGTTTAAGCGTTCCTGTCTGCCGGATGGTCCGAAGGTCGGTACGGTAGCTGTTTCGCCGCGGGGAGACCTGCGTATGCCTTCCGATGCCTGTGCCCGTATCTGGATGGATGAACTGGAGCATTTGGATGAGGAGGATGCCCCGAAATCCGACAACATTTTTGGGGATAGCTGGGAACAGTTTGCCGCACGGCTTCGCGGATAAGAGGAAAAACCAGACTGCACTTGCCGTAGAACTATTTTTCAGAGAGCTGTTTCCAACACCTCGTTTTCAAGAGCCTGAAGGAAAAGCCGTCCGGTCCGGTACAGCTCTTTCTGAAAATTGATGACTTCTTCATAGGAAAGATTTTTGCCGTTAAATTCCAGATAATGAAAAGAGCGGCCCAGCCGAAATGCTTCCAGAAAGCGGGCGTTATAGGGGATTTTGGCAAGTTGATTCTCGGAGAGCCGGTACTGGCTGCATAATTGCTTTATGCTGGGTTCACCCTGGGAAAAATAGTCAAGAATCATATACCGGACATTTGTGAAGTGTTCAAAGGGATAACAGAAGTAAGAAGCCAGCAAATGCTGATTCTGAGGCAGACCGACAATGACTAAATCTGCCTGATGGAGCAGCCGTATCGTTCTCTCATCCCGGTGATTTCTGCAGTCCAGACATTGAATATCTCCGTATTTTTTTAAGTAAGCAGAGAAAAAATCTGTATAAAAGTGCAGGTTTGGAAGCGAAAACGGACTCCAAAAAGCGATAATATAAGAATGTTTCATAAATATAATTTCAAATAAAAGATAAGAAAGACCTCTTTATTATACATAAAGGAGGTTGTCATGTCTATTTGTTTTTTTCATATTATTTAT